>JANMYI010000155.1:0-9257 GCA_031381955.1 Burkholderiales bacterium | reverse complement strand
CAGCAACCCACAACTGTTCTGGGGTCTGATTGCGTCGATGTGGATCGGTAACCTGATGCTGATCGTGCTGAATCTGCCGCTCATCGGCATGTGGATCAAGCTGCTCACGGTGCCTTACCGCTGGCTGTTCCCGGCCATCGTGCTGTTCTGCGCGATCGGTGTGTACAGCACCAACAACAGCACGTTTGACATCTGGATGGTGGCGGCATTCGGTTTCATTGGGTACCTGTTCAACAAGCTGGGCATGGAACCCGCACCTTTGCTGCTCGGTTTCATTCTGGGCCCGATGATGGAGGAAAACCTTCGACGCGCGCTGCTGCTGTCGCGCGGTGACTGGACGACCTTCATGACCCGCGGCCTGTCGGCCGGGCTGCTGCTGGCGGCCTTGGCCATGATCGTCGTCGTGTCCCTGCCGTCGATCAGCAAGAAGCGCGAAGAAACCTTCGTCGACGATTAGCGCCCGCGCTGGCGGTGCGACAGGCCCTGCCCGCAACGGCAGGGCCTTTTCGTTGGTGTGAACGGCCTGGGCGAGCGACTATCCTGCACCGATGCACTCACTGTTGAAAGCCCTGCGCGCGAATCCCACCTTTGCGCCGCTGGGTGGCAGCGTTTTTCGCGGCCTGTGGCTGGCCAGCTTCATGGCCAACATCACCATGTGGATGAACGACGTCGCCGCGGCGTGGCTGATGACATCGTTAACCACCAGCCCGGTGCTGGTGGCCATGGTGCAAACCGCCTCCACTTTGCCGGTGTTCCTGCTCGGCCTGCCCAGCGGCGCGCTGGCCGACATCGTCGACCGGCGGCGCTACTTCGCCAGCACGCAACTGTGGGTGTCGCTGGTGGCGCTCACCTTGGCCACCCTGGCACTCACCGATCACCTCACCGCGCCGCTGCTGCTGGCGCTCACGTTCGCCAACGGCATCGGCCTGGCCATGCGCTGGCCGGTGTTCAGCGCCATCGTGCCCGAGGTGGTGCCGCGGCCGCAGCTCGGCGCGGCCATGGCGCTGAACGGCATCTCGATGAACCTGTCGCGCGTCATCGGCCCGGTGGCGGCGGGCGCGCTGCTGGCCGCGCTGGGCAGCGGCGTGGTGTTCGTGCTCAATGCGCTGCTCGCCCTGGTGGCGTTTGCCATGATCCTGCGCTGGCGTTCCACGCCGCGGGTGAGCACGCTGCCGGGCGAGCGCTTCGTGGGCGCCATGCGGGTGGGCTGGCAGCATGTGATGCAGTCGCCGCGCATGAAGAAAGTGCTGTGGCGCATCTTCATGTTCTTCCTGCAATCCACCGCGTTCCTGGCCTTGTTGCCGCTGGTGGCGCGCAACATCCACGGCGCCGGGCCGGGCACCTACACCGCCATGCTGGCCAGCGTGGGCGGCGGGGCGGTGCTCGCGGCGCTGTACTTTCCGCGCTGGCGCGAGCGCTTCAACCGCGACCAGTTCGTGCTGTTCGGCACCCTGGGCCACGCCGCCATGTCGGTGCTGGCGGTGTTTGCGCCCAACGTGTGGCTGGCGTTGCCGGCCATCGCGGTGCTGGGCATGTGCTGGATTTCCACCGCCAACTCGCTCACCATGGCCGCGCAGGTGGCGCTGCCCAACTGGGTGCGCGCGCGCGGCATGGCGATGTACCAGATGGCGCTGATGGGCGGTGCCGCCGCCGGCTCGCTGTTGTGGGGCCAGGTGGCGGGCCTGTACAGCGTGAAGACAGCGGTGATCTGTGCCGCCATCGCCGGGCCGCTGGTGCTGCTGGCGACGCGCAAGATTTCAGTTGAAGGTGGTGCCGACCCCGATTTCAGCCCCGCCGCCGCCGGGCGATTGCCCGAAACGGCGATCGACATCCAGGCCGACGACGGCCCGGTGATGGTGACGGTTGAATACCTCATCAACCCTGCCCAGGCGAGCGAATTTGCCGCGGTGATGCAGTTCACCCGCCGCGCCCGCTTGCGCCAGGGTGCGCTGTCCTGGGGCCTGTTCCGCGATACCGCTGAACCGGGGCGTTATATCGAATACTTTCTCGACGAATCCTGGCTTGAGCACCTGCGCCGCCTGGAGCGTTTCACCGCTGCCGACGCCGGTCTGCGCGAGCGCCGCCTGGCCTTTCACACCGGGCCTGAGCCGCCGCGCGTGCAGCGCTACCTGGCCGATGGTGACCGGGCCAGCGCCTTCGCCCTGCGCTGAAGCTGAGCCATGGAACGGGTGGAGGTGGTGGTGGTGGGCGCCGGCGTGGCCGGCCTGGCGGTGGCGCGCGCGCTGGCCATGCAGGGGCGCGAGGTGGTGCTGCTCGAAGCGGCCGCGGCCTTTGGCAGCGCCACCAGTTCGCGCAACAGCGAAGTCATTCACGCCGGCATCTACTACGCACCCGGCTCACTCAAGGCGCGGCTGTGCGTGCGCGGGCGTGAGCTGCTTTATGCCTACTGCGCCAAGAACGGCATCGAACACCGGCGTGTGGGCAAGCTGATCGTGGCCACGTCCACCGAACAGGAAGCCGGCTTGCAGGCCTTGCTACAACGCGCGCGCGCATGCGGCGTGAACGACCTGCATGCGCTGAGCGCGGCGCAGGCGCAGGCGCTGGAGCCGGCGTTGTGTTGCACCGCCGCGCTGCATTCCCCCAGCACCGGCATCATCGACAGCCATGGCTTCATGCTCAGCCTGCTGGGCCAGGCGCAAGACCATGGCGCGATGCTGGCGCTTAACAGCCCCGTGCAGCGGATATTTCGAAGCAATGGCGAATGGGTGCTGGAAGTGGGGGGTGCGCAGCCCATGGCACTGGCTGCGCGCTGCGTCGTCAACAGTGCCGGGCTGCACGCGCCGCAATTAGCGCAGCGCATTGAAGGCCTGGCCGCGCAGCGTGTGCCGCCTTCGCATTGGGCGCGTGGCCATTACTTCAGTTGCACCGGCAAGCCAGCCTTCAGCCGCTTGATTTACCCGCTGCCCGACGAACACGGCCTGGGCATCCACCTCACGCTCGACCTGGCAGGGCAAGTGCGCTTCGGGCCCGATGTGCAATGGGTGCCCTGCACCGCACTCGGCGGCGAAGACTACGGTGTCGATACAGCCCGCGCCGCGGCCTTCGAACACAGTATTCGTCGCTATTGGCCAGCCTTGCCCGCGCTCGCGCTGCAACCCGCCTATGCCGGCCTGCGGCCCAAGATCAACGGCCCGCACGAGCCTGGGCGCGACTTTGTGATCAGCGGCCCCGCCGAGCATGGCCTGCCCGGGCTGGTGAACCTGTTCGGCATTGAATCGCCGGGGTTGACGGCTGCGCTGGCGCTTGCTGAGCAGGTGCAGGTGGTGCTGGGTGAGCATTGATGCGAGTGCGTTGTTGCCGCAGGCGGAGCAGCCGTGTTGCCCGCGGGCACAATCTCACGGATGACTTCAACGCCCGATCAAGCGGACTTGTTTGCGCCCACCGCGCCAACGCACGCGCAGGCGGCGAGTGCTGAATGGCATTGCGCGGCGTTGGCACCTGAGGCTCGGCGCGCTGAAGGCATCACGCTCACGCCGCATTGGTTGATCGAGTTGATGCTTGATCACGCGGCAGCGTCAGGCTCGTTCGACACCATCGTCGACGCTGGTGCAGGCACCGGGCGCTTCACCTTTGCCGCTGCGGCGCGGTTTCCCAAGGCCAGCGTGCTGGCGGTTGAACAGAACCCTGAGTTGGCTACGCTGTTGCGAGCGGCTATCCAGCGCGCCGACCTGCAAGGCCGTGTATTCGTGATCGAGGGCGACTTTCGAACCACTCACCTCGAACTGGCCGGCCGGGTCCTGTTCATTGGCAACCCGCCCTATGTTCGCCATCACGACATCGGCGCTCAGTGGAAGGCCTGGTACCGCGACGGCATGGCGCAGCGCGGCATTGCGGCCTCGCAGTTGGCCGGCTTGCACGCCCACTTCATGCTGCGCACGGCGGTGCTGGCACGGCCGGGTGACGCCTGGTGTTTGGTCACGGCGGCCGAGTGGCTTGACAACGGCTACGGCTCGGCACTGCGGCAACTCACCACCCAGCCAATGGGCCTCGGATTGCAGGCCTTGTGGCTGGCGCTGCCGGACGAGCCGGTGTTTGTGGACGCACTGGTGTCGGCCGCCGTGTTCGCGGGCACGGTGGGCGTGGACGTGCCCGGTGTCAGCTTCGGTCGGGTGGCGGGGCGCCAGTTGACGCCCTTGCGCCAACTCGACAGTGCGGCGGTACGGGCCAGCGTGCGCTGGTCTGAGCTGTGCCAGTTTGATGAACGGCCGCCCAGCAGCGGGGTGGAAATCGGCGAACTGTTCAAGGTCACCCGTGGGCAGGTCACGGGCTTGAACGCGGCGTGGATTCTTCCGCCCGACGCGCCTTCAGCCTGGCAGGCGCTGGGCGTTGCAGCCGTCACCCGTGCGCGCGAAATCATTGATGGCACGGTGTTGGCCAGCGACGCGGCCAGCCGAGTGCGCCGAGTGATTGATTTACCAAGCGACCTTGACCAGCTTGCCCCGCATCTGCGCGTTGCGGCCAATCAACTCGTGGCGCGAGCGCGAGCGCTGGGCGCGCACAACAGATATGTGGCGCGACAACGCGCGGCCTGGTTCAGTGTTGGCATGCGCGCGCCACCGGCGGCATTTGTCAGCTACATGGGCCGCAGGCCACCGGTGTTCAGGGCCAACCCGCAAGGCCTGAGCTATCTCAATATCGCCCATGGTCTTTACCCGCGCGTGCCGGTGACACCCAGCGAATTGAGCCGCCTACTGGATCACCTTAACGTCAACACAGCGCTCTTTTCCGGGCGCGTGTACGGCGGCGGCCTGGCCAAGTTCGAGCCCAGCGATATCGCACGGCTGCGCCTGCCCCAAGCCGTGTGGGAACCGCGCCCGTGACCGCCCATTGGCCCCATGGCGCAATACGTTGGACTGATCAGCAGATTGATGCCAATGTGTTGGCCAGCCGTGGCGAATTCCGAGCCCGCCGGTTAGGCGAGCCACTACAGCGCTACCTGGATGCCTTTGATACGGCGAGCCCGGTGATCGCGCCGTTGGTTGCGCAGCTAGCGGCCTTGCTTCAAGGCAGCCCCAATGTGAGTGGCGAGTTGCGAAAGCTCTGGCGCGACGACTTGGGGCGTACCGCATTTCGCTACCTCGGCGCACCGCCGATTTCCACCGACGATCTCGAAACACTGGCCGAAACGACGTTGGGTGTGCGCGCACTCGAAGGCGACGCACAAGGCGCCAACAGACTGCTGGAAGTGATGCGGGTGATCGCCGATCCGCGGCGCTTTCCGTGGCTGGCGAGTGGCCGCCCACCCAACCCTGAAGAGTTGCACGCCGCGCAGTTGGCCAGCGCCGTCTTGATGGCTTCGCAGCGCGTACAGACGTTGCGGCGCGGCGATGAGAAGTCGGCGGTCGAAGGCGCGGTCAAGGGCCTGTTGGTTGGCATGGGTTGGCAGCATGTGCCTGCGCGACTGGCCAAGGGCGTTCAAAAACTGTTGACTGACTCGCCCCAGCCCCGCACCTTCATCACCCAGACAAACCTGGGCAGCGACAACGCCGATGTCATCGTGCGTTTGGACGATGCGCGTTTGCTGGCCATCGAGTGCAAGGGTTCGAACAGCGAGATCAACAGCCGCAAGCGGCTCAACAAGGAAGCAGCGCAGAACGCGCGCGTCTGGCTGGCGAAAGTTTGGTTCCGACCAAGTTGTGCCTGCCGTGCCGTTGCAGGGTGTGTTCAAGGCACGCTACGTGGCTGAGGCGCAAGACACGCCCATGGCGATCTCTTGGGCGCACCGCCTGGGCGATCTGAAATCATTCATTCTTTCGGCTCATTGACAACATGAACAACTCCTTCGACTGGACCAACCCCTACCCCAGCAAGCGCAGCCCCGTGTTTGCGCGCAACGTGGTCTCGACCTCGCACCCCTTGGGCGCGCAAGCGGGCCTGCGCATGTTGGCCAACGGCGGCAACGCGGTCGATGCGGCCATTGCCGCGGCGGCGGTGATGACGGTGGTGGAGCCGTGCAGCAACGGCCTGGGGTCGGACGCCTTTTGCATCTTGTGGGATGGCCGGAAGTTGCAAGGCCTTAACGCTTCAGGCTACTCACCCGCGGGTTGGACGCTGGATCACTTCCAGCGCAAGCACGGCAAAGGGGCCACCAAGCCGCCGCAGCGCGGCTGGGACAGCGTCACCGTGCCCGGCGCCGTGGCCTCTTGGGTGGCCTTGAGCCAACGTTACGGAAAACTGCCCTTCGCTGACTTGTTGGAACCCGCCATCGACATCGCCGAGCGCGGCTACGCCGTGCCGGTGATCGTGGCGCAGAAGTGGCAGCTCGCGCACCAGGTGCACGATCTGATCTCCCAGCCCGGCTACGCCGAAACCTTTTTGCCGCGCGGCCGCCCACCCGAAGTGGGCGAACTGTTTCGCATGCCCGGCGCGGCGCGTGCGCTGCGCGCCATTGCCGCCACCAGGGGTGCGGCGTTCTACCAGGGCGAGATTGCGCAGGCCCTGGTCAAGCAAGCCGCGGCGCAGGGCGGCGCGCATGTGCTGGCCGATCTGGCCGACTACCAGGTGGAGTGGGTGGACACCATTTCGAAGGACTACCGCGGCCACACGCTGCACGAGCTGCCGCCCAACGGCCAGGGCATTGCGGCGTTGATGGCGCTGGGCATCTTGTCGCACTTCGATGTGGCGGGCATGAAGGCCGACAGCGTGGCGGCGCAGCATGTGCAAATCGAAGCCATGAAGCTGGCCTTTGCCGACACCTACCGCTACGTGAGCGAGCCCGCGAGCATGGAACTCACGCCCGCGCAGATGCTCAGCGACGCCTACCTGGCCAGCCGCGCCAAGCTGATCGACCCGCAACGTGCGCAGAACTTCGGCCCCGGCCACATGCCCCAAGGCGGCACCATCTACCTGACCGCGGCCGATGAGAGCGGCATGATGATCAGCTTCATCCAGAGCAACTACATGGGCTTTGGTTCGGGCGTGGTCGTGCCTGAATACGGCGTGAGCCTGCAAAACCGCGGCCATGGCTTCAGCCTAGTGGCCGGCGGGCCCAACACCGTGGCGCCGCGCAAGCGGCCGTTCCACACCATCATCCCGGCGTTCTTGATGAAGGACGGTGCGCCGCAGATGAGCTTTGGCGTGATGGGTGGCGACATGCAGCCGCAAGGCCATATGCAAACGCTGGTGCGCATGCTCGACCATGGCCAGAACCCGCAGGCCGCGTGCGACGCGCCGCGCTGGCGCTTCACGCAAGGCCGCAGCATCAACATCGAGTCGGGCATGAACGTCGAAGTCGTGGCCAGCCTGAAGGCGCTGGGCCATGAGTTCGACACCATCGCCGACAGCTACCAAGACTTCGGCGCTGGCCAGTTCATCTGGCGCCTGGGCAACCCGGCCGCCGAAGGCTACGCCGCGGCCAGCGACCCGCGGCGCGATGGCCTTGCCGCAGGGTTTTGATTCGTCCAGCCGGGCCACCACCGGCCTGGCCCTGGCCATGCTGGGCGCGGTGGCGTTTTCGGGCAAGGCCATCATCGTGAAGCTGGCGTATCGCCATGGTGTTGATGCCGTCACGCTGATCATGCTGCGCATGTTGTTCGCGCTGCCCTTGTTCGTGGCCCTGGCCTGGTGGGCCGGGCGCGGCCAGGAGCGGCTGGCGCCGCGCGATTTGAGGCTGTTGGCGCTGCTCGGTTTTTCGGGCTACTACCTGGCCAGCATGCTCGACTTCCTGGGCCTGCAGTACGTGAGCGCCAACCTGGAACGCTTGCTGTTGTATCTCACGCCTACCATCGTGTTGCTGCTGTCGATGCTGCTGTTCAAGCGCCGTGTCAGCCGCGCTCAGATGGCCGCCTTGCTGGTCAGCTACAGCGGCGTGGCGCTGGTGTTTGGCCGCGAACATGGCGAGCAAGGCGGGCATGTGGTGTGGGGCAGTGCGCTGATCCTGGCCAGCACGCTGAGCTACGCGCTGTACCTCATTTACAGCGGTGAGCATGTCAAGCGCCTGGGTGCACTGCGCCTCACGGGCTGGGCCAGCAGCGTGGCCTGTGTCCTGTGCATCGCGCAGTTTTTATTGTTGCGCCCCCTCAGCGCTGCGCTTGAGCAGGGCGCTGCCGTGTGGTGGCTGTCGCTGCTCAACGGCACGCTGTGCACCGTGGCGCCGGTGTTGCTGGTGATGATGGCCATCGAGCGCATCGGCGCGCCCAAGGCGGCGCAGGCCGGCATGGTCGGGCCGCTGAGTACCATCGGGTTGAGTGCGCTGCTGTTGGGCGAACCTTTCACACCCTGGCTGGCCGCGGGCACCGCCCTGGTGCTGGTCGGGGTCATGCTGCTGGCGCGCGTGCGCTGAACAAAATCGGAGACAAACATGGACATGGGAATCACGGGCCGCTGGGCCCTGGTGTGCGCGGCCAGCAAGGGCCTGGGCAAGGGCTGCGCCACGGCGCTGGTGCGTGAAGGTGTGAACGTGGTCATCACCGCGCGCGGTGAAGAGGCCTTGCTGGCCACGGCGGCTGAACTGCGCGTGCTCAACCCGGCGGTGCAGGTGCATGCCGTGGTGGGCGACATCGCCACCCCGGCCGGCCGCACGGCGGCGCTGGCGCAATGCCCGCAGGTCGACATCCTGGTCAACAACGCCGGTGGCCCGCCGCCGGGCGACTTCCGCGACTGGGACCGCGAGGCCTGGCTGAAGGCGATCGAGGCCAACATGCTCACGCCGATCGAGCTGATGAAGGCGGTGGTCGACGGCATGGCCGAGCGCGGCTTCGGCCGCGTGGTGAACATCACCTCGGGCGCGGTGAAGGCACCCATTGACACGCTGGGCCTGTCGAACGGTGCGCGCAGTGGGCTCACCGGCTTCGTGGCCGGTCTGGCGCGCCAACAGCGCCTGGCCAGCCGCAACGTGACCATCAACAACCTGCTGCCTGGCGTGTTCGACACCGACCGCATCCGCACCATGATGCAGGGCGCCGTGGCCAAGACCGGCAAGCCGTACCAAGAGCTGATCGACCAGCGCGTGAACACCGTGCCGGCCAAGCGCCTGGGCAGCGCCGACGAATTCGGCGCCACCTGCGCCTTCCTGTGCAGCGCGCATGCCGGCTACCTGACGGGGCAAAACATCTTGCTCGATGGCGGGGCGTTCCCAGGTACGTTCTGATGATGCTTTCAAACGTTAACCCCGGCCGGCATGACTTCAGCGCCGTCCATGCGGCGTTGCGCAAGTATGTGCAGGCGCAGCTGCTGCCCGGCGTGTCGTATGCCGTGCTGGTGGGGGGCGAGCTGGTCGATGTGCACACCGTAGGCTT
>JANMYI010000422.1:0-1705 GCA_031381955.1 Burkholderiales bacterium | reverse complement strand
GGCCGTGCTGGCCAATGAAGCCTTCGCCGCGGCGGCCGACATCTGGCGCAACGTGGACATGGCCGCGCTGCATGAGCGCCACCGCAGCCTCACCGAGACATTGGTGCAATTGGTGGATGAACACTGTGCGCCGCTCGGCGTGGTGCTGGCCGGCCCTCGCGAGCATGCGCGGCGCGGCGGCCATGTGGCGCTGCGCTTCGAGGCGCCAGGGGCCAATGTGAACGCGCTGGGTCAGGCCTTGGTGGCTGCGGGCGTGGTGGTGTCCACTCGCCAGCCCGACACGCTGCGCTTTGGCGTGCACCCGCTGACCACGCAGCACGCCGATCTGTGGTGGGCCGTGCAACGCCTGGTAAGCATCTTGCAAAGCAACGTTTGGCGTGAGCCACGTTTCCAAGGTGCGTCGAAATGAGTGGAGCGGCAGCGAGCCCATCCGCCCGCCTGGCCGCCGACATCGGCGGCACCTTCACCGACGTGGTGCTGGAAACCGTGCACGCCCGCCACTCGTGCAAGGTGCTGACCACGCCGCGCCAGCCTGAACTCGGCGTGATGCAAGGCATTGCGCGGCTGCTGGCTGAATCGGGCGTGCGCGCCAGCGAGATCGGCCTGGTCATCCACGGCACCACCCTGGCCACCAATGCGCTGATCGAACGCAAGGGTGCGCGCACGGCGCTGCTCACCACCGAAGGTTTCCGTGACGTGCTCGAAATGGGCTACGAGAAGCGCTACGAGCAGTACGACGTGAACATCGAACGCCCGCTTGAACTGGTGCCGCGCGCCTTGCGCTTCACCGTGGCCGAGCGCCTGGCGGCTGATGGCACGGTGCTGTGTGGGTTGAACGAAGCCGGTGTGCGCCAGGCCGCGCGCACCATGCGCAGCGCCGGTGTGCAAGCCGTGGCCATCGGCTTCATCAACGCCTATGCCTGGCCGGCGCATGAGCAGCGCGCACGCCAGTGGCTGGCTGAAGAGTTGGGGCCTGAGGTCACGCTGTGCTTGTCCAGCGAGGTGTGCCCGGAAATGCGCGAGTACGAGCGCTTTTCAACCACCTGCGCCAACGCCTATGTGCGCCCGTTGATGGCCGGTTACCTGGAACGTTTGCGCAGCAGCCTCGACGCCGCGGGCTTGAGCGTGCCGCTGCTCATGATGATGTCGGGCGGCGGCGTGACGACACTCGATCTCGCCCGCCGCTTCCCCATTCGCCTGGTGGAAAGTGGGCCGGCCGGTGGCGCGATCTTGGCCAGCGCGCTGGCACGCGAGTGCGGCTTGCACGAGGTGATGGCGTTTGACATGGGCGGCACCACGGCCAAGGTCTGTTTGATCAGCGGCGGCGAGCCCGAACGCGCGCGGCGTTTTGAAGTCGGGCGGGTTTATCGCAACTTGAAGGGCAGCGGGCTGCCGCTGCGCATCCCCGTCATCGATCTGGTGGAGATTGGCGCGGGTGGCGGCTCCATCTGCCGTGTGGATGCGTTGTCGCGCATCACCGTGGGCCCCGATTCAGCCGGCGCCGAGCCGGGGCCAGCGTGCTACGGGCTGGGTGGCAGCGCGCCCACGGTGACCGATGCCAACCTGGTGCTGGGTCGCATCGAGCCCAGCCGTTTTGCGGGTGGCCGCATGGCGCTGAATGAGGTGGCGGCGCAGTCCGCTGTGCTGCAAGGCGTGGGTGCAACGCTGGGCCTGTGTGCCACCTGGGCGGCAGCGGGCATCTCGG
>JANMYI010000117.1:0-2410 GCA_031381955.1 Burkholderiales bacterium | reverse complement strand
CGGCTGGCGACGTTTCCGGTGTACACCGAGGCGGACGTGTCGGCGTTCGCGGTGGCGTACTACAACCCGAAGACGGGTGCATCTGTTGGTTTGGATTCGCCCTGGGGTATTGCGATGGATACCGCTCTGTTCTGTGGACGCATAGCAGAACAAGTACAGCTTAAGCAGTGGGTACTGGAGGAACAATGCCGCCTGGTCTTGGTGCTGGGCATTGGTGGCATTGGCAAAAGCACTCTGGTTGCCAAGTTGGTGCAGCACGATCAACTGGTCTTTGCCGGGCCGCAGCAGGGCCTTGAAGTCGTGCAGCAGCGCTTCGTCCAGGCAGCGCTCGCCGTCGCACAGGCCCGGCAATTTCGCAGGGGTGAGCGTTTCTTCGCTCAAGCCTTCGCACACGCCCTTGCAACCTGACTGGTTGTCGCGCCAATGCACGGCCACGCCGGCGCGGGCCAGCACATGCAATAACGATTCGCTGCCACGGATGCGCGCTTCGTCGTACTGGCGCCGGCCCAGCGGCGAGAACATGCAGGGCAGCGAGACCTCGGTGTTGGTGCCGCAGCTCGTCACATCGGTGAAGCTGATCACGTCGCTCATGGCAGCGAGTTGCGGCGTGGTCATGCGCGCGCTGCCATTCAGGCCCCAGTTCGCCGCGCGTGCGGTCTCGCCCACCACCAGCACCAGCAGCAGCGGGCGCTGGCGCGCCGCGGCCGCGCCCAGGCGTGCCGCGTCCAGCCCGATGGCCTGGCGCGGCCGGGCGCCGGCCGCGCCTTCTTCCGCCGCCACGCGCGCCAGCGAATACAGGTAGTTGGCCGGTGTGATGAGAAAGCGCGCCTCGCGCTGGTTGCGCATGATCGAGCTGAGGTCTTGATACACCGCCAGCACCGCGCCCACCAGCAGCGCCACGCCGGCCAGCGTGCCCAGCAGCTTGACCACCGCGCTGCGCAGCCAGGGCCCGCGCACGATGCGCACGCGCCACAGCAGCAACAACGGCAGGCCGGCATAGAGCAGCAGGTGCGGCAGCAGGGCCAGCGTGAACAGCTCGCGCGCCTCGTGCACATCGGTGCGCAGCACGTTGCGCAGCATGCTGGTGTCCAGGTAGACGTGAAAGCGCTGCATGTAGTACACGGCGAAGGCCGTGGCCACGATCAACAACGCCGCCAGCGGTCGCGCGGTGAAGCGGTTGAACAGCAGGTTGAACAGGACGAAGTGCAAGGCCCACAACGCCAGCGCGAGGGCCGCCATCCACCACCAGGTGCGCGGCGCGCCCAGGGCGCGGCCGTCCAGCATCGCAGCCCAGAACCGGCCGTTGCAGGCCAGCACCACCAGCACGCTGGCCAGTGCGGCCAGGGTGTGGCTGCGCAGCCGCGGGTGCCAGCGTTGCAGGCGCAACAGCGGGCTCTCAAGCAAATGCGGCTCTGCCACTTTCCTTGAAAGCCAAGACGGTTTGAAGGGTGTTTTCATACGGGCGTTGCCGTGGTGGGCGTGACTGCGAAGCCGAGTGCGGTGGCGCGACGCTTCAAGGCTTCGATGCTGCGCCGACGGCGAGTCATCTTCCTCAAGCCCGTGCTACCATTGTGCTTACTTGTGATCAAGAGAGTAGGTCATGGAAGTCGCTATCCGCAAGATGGGCAACTCGCGAGGTGTCTTGATTCCCAAGCCCATCTTGGCGCAGATGGGCCTGGAAGGCACGGCCGACCTTCAGGTGCGCGACGGTGTGATCGAGATTCGCGCCGTCCGTCGCAACCCGCGTGAAGGTTGGGCCGATGACGCGCGCCGCCTTGCCGAGCAGAGCGGCGACGCGTTGGTCTGGCCGCAGGTCGCCAACGAGGGCGACGCCGAACTGGTCTGGTGATGAAGACAGGTGACATCTGGTTGGCCCAGCTCGACCCGACGCTGGGCAGTGAGATCCAGAAAACCCGACCCTGCGTCGTGATCTCGCCCGACGACATGAACGCGCACTTGCGCACCGTCATCGTGGCGCCGATGACCACCGGGTCGCGGCCCGCGCGCTTTCGCATCGCGCTCACCTTCCAAGGCAAGCAGGGCCTGATCGTGCTGGACCAGATCAGAACGCTCGACCGTGTGCGCTTGGTCAAGCGATTGGGTGCCCTGCGCCCGGCCACGCTGGCCGCAACGCAGCAGACCTTGCAGGCCATGTTCGCGCCTTGACCGGGCGCCCGGCCCCGCTCACCACGCGTCCACGAACGCGCGCCGGGGCACGCCGCCAACCGGCGGCGCGGCGGCCAGCACGCGGGCCAGCCAGGCGCGGGTGTCAGCGGGATCGATGACGTCGTCGATCTCCAGGTGGCTGGCCCGCGTGCTGGCCGCCGCGCCGCCGGTTGGCGGCGTGCCCCGGCGCGCGTTCGTGGACGCGTGGTGAGCGGGGCCGGGCGCCCGGTCAAGGCGCGAACAT
>JANMYI010000098.1:0-1936 GCA_031381955.1 Burkholderiales bacterium | reverse complement strand
ACATCGCGCCGTGGGCGCCGGTGCATGTGTTGGTCATACCCAAGACCCACATCACCACGCACTACGACATCACGCCTGAGCATGCCCCCATGCTCGGGCGCATGCTGGCCCTGGCGCCCGGGCTGATGCGCGAGCTGGGCGTGAGCAACGGCTTTCGCACGCTCATCAATTGCGGCCCCGATGGGCGCCAGGAAGTGCAGCACCTGCACATGCATGTGATGGGCGGGCCCAGGCCCTGGCTGCGGGGGTGACCTTGCACCCCGCAGCCTAGAATCGACGCAAGACATTTCTGGAGTGATGACATGGGTTCATTCAGCATTTGGCATTGGTTGATCGTGCTGTTGGTGGTGGTGTTGATCTTTGGCACCAAGAAGCTGAAGAACATGGGCAGTGACCTGGGTGCTGCCGTCAAGGGCTTCAAAGACGGCGTGAAAACGGGTGGTGATGCCGCTGCGGGCGACGCCGCCGCCACGCAGCAAGTGCCGGGCCCGGCGCATGACGCGCGCAACACGGTCGATGTCGAAGCCAAGACCAAAAGCTGAACCGGCTTGAACTGCACTGCCGCTGAACGCGTTGCATGATCGACTTCGGTTTCGACAAGATCGCCCTTATTGGCGCGGTGGCGCTGATCGTCATTGGCCCTGAAAAACTGCCACGCGTGGCCCGCACCGTGGGCCACATGTTGGGCAAGGCGCAGCGCTATGTGGCCGACGTGAAGGCGGAGGTCAGCCGCTCGATCGAACTCGAAGAACTGAAGAAGGTGAAGACGCAGTTCGAAGAGGCGGCGCGCAACGTCGAGCAAACCGTGCAGGGCGAAGTGGCGCAGGCCAACACGGCGTTCGAGTCGACCTGGAGCTCGTCAACCCAGGGGCTGCAATCCGCGTACTCCGCGCCGCTCGAAGAGCCGCCGCCGAGCTACAAACACCCCAAGAAACACTGGCGCTTGAAGCGCAGCGCCATGCCCAGTTGGTACAAGCAACGCAATGGCGTGCGCACGCGTGCGCTTTCGGGCGCGGCGCGGGTGGCGCGCTATCGGCCGCGCGCAAAAGCGCTGCCATGAGCGAAGCGCCCAAAGACGAGCTGGAAGGCACCGAAGCGCCGTTCATCTCGCACCTGGTGGAGTTGCGCGACCGCTTGGTGCGCGTCATGTTGGCGGTGGGCGTGGGCTTTGCGCTGCTGGCCATCTGGCCCGGCCCGGGCGAGCTCTACGACCTGCTGGCCGCGCCGCTGAAGGCGCAGTTGCCGCCCGGGGCCACGTTGATCGCCACCAACGTGATTTCGCCGTTCATCGTGCCGCTGAAGATCACGCTGCTGTGCGGCTTCTTGCTGGCCTTGCCGATCGTGCTGTACCAGGTCTGGGCCTTCGTGGCGCCGGGCTTGTATAGCCATGAAAAGCGCCTGGTGTTGCCGCTGGTGGTGAGCAGCACCTTGCTGTTCTTCATCGGCGTGTCGTTTTGCTACTTCTTCGTCTTCGGCCAGGTGTTCAAGTTCATTCAGAGCTTCGCGCCAAAGAGCATCACCGCCGCGCCCGACATCGAGGCCTATCTGAGCTTCGTCATGACCATGTTCATCGCCTTCGGCGCCGCCTTCGAGGTGCCGGTGGCGGTGGTGGTGCTGGCCCGGCTGGGCGTGGTGAGCATCGAGAAGCTGCGCGCGTTTCGCGGCTACTTCATCGTGGTGGCCTTCATCATCGCCGCGGTGATGCTCTTGGGCGCAAAGCCCTGGATGAACTTGAAGACCTGGCCGAAGACAAAGAAGTACGAGAACGCCACGCCGATGAAGAACAACAGCGTGCTCGAAATCACCAGCGGCATCACCAGGCGCTTCTCGTGGCTGTAAAGGCCCGGCGCGACGAAGGCCCAAACTTGGTAGAGCACGATCGGCAGCGCGACCATGAAGGCCGCCAGCAGGGTGATCTTCAGCGGCACGATGAAGG
>JANMYI010000080.1:0-4124 GCA_031381955.1 Burkholderiales bacterium | reverse complement strand
GAGCAACACCTGGCGCAGCCGAGACGCGACCGCATGCGCCGCGCCGGCCACATCGCCGACGCGCAGCTCCACCTTGCGTTCGCGTGCCAGTCTTTCCACCAGCGGCAGTGTCGCTTCGACCAGCGGGCCCAGCGCCACCGGGCCCAAACGCACCCGCACTTCGCCGCCTTCAAGGCTGGACAGGTCGAGCACATCGTTGATCAGCGAGAGCAGGTGCTGCCCGGCCGAACGAATGTGGTCGAGCCGGCGCTTGCGCGTTTCGGCGCTGGCCCGTTCGCCGTCGTTTTGCAGCATCTGGGTGAAGCCCAGCACGGCGTTCAGCGGCGTGCGCAATTCGTGGCTCATGCGTGCCAGGAACTGCGACTTGGCCAGACTGTCGCGCTCGGCCGCGGCGCGTTCCTGGCGTGCGCGTTCAGCGGTCTTGGTGTCGGTGATGTCCCAGTTCACACCCAGGCGGCCGATGACGTGGCCCTGCTCGTCGCGCTGCGCCAGCGAGCGCGAGGCCAGCCAGCGCCACTGCCCATCGGGCAGGCGGCTGCGGAACTCGTAGTACGCCGGGCTGGCTTCAGCAATGGCGCGGGCCAGGCTGGCGTCAACCACTGCGCGGTCATCCGGGTGGGTGAGGTCGCGGCGCTCGTCTTCATTGAGCGGGGTGGGGCGTGGCGCCAGGCCACGCAGTTGCCACATCTGTTCGTCCCAGAAGGTGGTGCCGCTGCGCAGGTCAAGCTCCCAGGTGCCCAGGCCGGTGCTGCGCACGGCCAACGCGGCACGTTCGTTGGCCACGTGCAGCGCGCGCTCGGCGGCGCGGGCCTCGGTCTCGTCGATCATCACGCCCAGGAACACGGTTTGCTCGCCCTGGTTGTCGGCGCGGCCATGGAAGCGCACGTGGCGCAACTCGCCGCTGGGCCGGTGCAGCCGAAAGTCGATGTCGAACTCCGGCGCCATGCCCTGCGCCAAGTTCGCCACCGCCTTGCGCACCCGGGCACGGTCATCGGCGTGGACGACGTGCTTCAACCAGTCGCGCACCGTGGGCTCCACGCTGCCCGGCGCCAGGCCGTGGATGTGGCGCATTTGCGCATTCGAGTTCGGCCGCTCGGCGCCGGCTTCGATGCTGACGAAGCCGATCGCCGCGGCCTGCGTGGCGATCTCCACACGCTGCGCCAGCACGGCGGCGCGGCGGGATTCCTGTGCGCGCTCGGTGATGTCCAGCCCCACGCCCAAAATGGCCACGGCGCGGCCCTGGCCGTCATGCTGGGCGACGCGGCGTGTGAGCACGTAGCGCCAGGCGCCGTCGGCGTGGCGTAAACGCACTTCCATGTCGACGGGGCGGCCATCACGCATGGTGTCCCTGCCCTTGGCCAGGTACTCGGCCAGGTCGTCGGGGTGCACGATCTGGCGCAGCTCATCGGGCAACAACGCCGGCTGGCCCGTGCGGCCGATGATGGCCGGGGCCCGGTCATTGAATTTCATCTCACCGCTGGCCAGGTCGGTGCGCCAGTACAGGATGTTGCCCAGCTCGACCGCGAGCTGCAACTGTGTGGCGGTCTGCGTGTGTGACTGCGCACGGGCAATGGTTTCGGTGTCGTCAACCAGCACCCCGATGGCGCGCTGCGGCCGGCCGTCGTTGCCGTTGCGCACCTCCCACTGCGAATGCACATGGCAGATCGAGCCGTCTGCGCGGCGCAGGCGGTAGCGGCGGCTGTAGTGGCCGGCTTGCTTCATCGATTCGTTGAAGACCTGTTGCAGCGGCTCGCGGTCTTCCTCCACCACCGCTTGCAAGGCCAGGTCGAAACTGGGCGGTTGGCTTGACGGCGCCAGCCCGAAGAAGCGAAACATGTGGCCGTCCCACTGGCCCTGTTGGGTGCGCACGTCGCGCGTCCACACGCCCAGGCGGCCGAAGGTCTGGCTCAGCGCGAGCAGTTCCTGCATCTGCCGCAGCTCGTCGGTGGGCCACCAGGTCATGGCGCACAGGCTGCCCTGCAGCGGTTGGCACTGCAAGCGGCCATGGCCGGCACGCCCATCGGCGTGGTGCAGTCCCACGTCGCGCGGCAAACCGCTTTTGCCAAGGCTGGCAAAGGCTGGCAAGTCCAGGTCGAACAGGGCGTTAACCGGCTGACCAGGCAGGTCAGCGCGGGCGTGGCCGGTGGCGTTGGCGAATGCCGCATTGGCCCATTGGATGAGGCCGCTAGGGGCCTCCACCAGCGCCAGCGCGTTGGGCATCTGGTCCAGCCAGGCCTGCAACGCAGCGTCGCCCAACCCCAGGCTGGACAAGGCAGGGGATGTGGTGGCAGGGGCCTGGGACATGCGTGAGCCGGGCGGTGTATCGGGGGGCCAGTCTAGGGCAAGGGCGCCCTGGCCTGGGCCGGGGAGAATGACGCGGCCGCCCGCGTGTTGGGCGCCATCAACCAGAGGTGTTCACGAATGAGCGCACAGGCCCGGGCCTTGAAGGCCGCCGTACAAGGTGCGGTGATCGGCATCGAGGTCACCGCCGGCCAGGCGGTGCATGCCGGCCAGGTGCTGGTGGTGCTGGAGTCGATGAAGATGGAAGTGCCGCTGCAAGCCCCGGCTGACGGCCTGGTGCGCGCGCTGCATGTGGCCGTGGGCGAGGCGGTGGACGAAGGCACGGTCTTGGTCGACTTCGAAGCCGCCGCGGTGACGCTGGCTCGGCCCGCAGCGCAGGCTCCGGCCAGCGAGCGTGCCGACCTGGCCCGCCTGCGCCAGCGCCGCGCCTTGCTGCAAGACGCCGCGCGCCCGCAGGCCATGGCGCTGCGCAGCGCGCGCGGCGGGCGCAGCGCACGGGCCAATGTGGCCGACCTGCTCGACGCCGGCAGCTTCAACGAGTACGGCGCCTTCGCCGTGGCCGCGCAGCGCAGCCGGCGCACGCTTGACGATCTGCAAGCCAACACGCCCGCCGACGGCTTGATCACCGGTACGGGCAGCGTCAACGCCGCGCTGGTGGGTGCGGCGCGCGCGCAGGTGGCGGTGATGGGCTATGACTACACCGTGCTGGCCGGCACCCAGGGCTCGTTCAACCACGGCAAGACGGATCGGTTGCTCGATGTGGCGCGGCGCCTGAATTTGCCGCTGGTGCTGTTTGCCGAAGGCGGCGGCGGGCGGCCGGGCGATGTTGATTCGCCCGCGGTAGCCGGGCTGCATTGCACCAGCTTCGGCGCCCTGGCCGCGCTGGCCGGGCAGGTGCCGCTGGTGGGCATCGTGGCCGGGCGCTGCTTTGCCGGCAACGCGGCGATGTTGGGCTGTTGCCACGTCATCATCGCCACTGAAAACGCGAGCATCGGCATGGGCGGGCCAGCCATGATCGAAGGCGGTGGCCTGGGCCGGGTGGCGGCCGACGAGGTGGGCCCGATCAGCGTGCAAGCCGCCAATGGCGTGGTCGATGTGCGCGTGGCCGATGAAGCCGCGGCGGTGGCCGCGGCCAAGCAGTACCTGGCCTACTTCCAGGCGCCGCTGCTGGCGGCGGGCGTGCCGGGCGCCGATCAACAAACCCTGCGCCAGGTGGTGCCCGAAAACCGCAATGCGCTGTACGACGTGCGCGCCATCATCAACACGCTGGTCGATGCCGCCAGCGCGCTCGAACTGCGGCGCGAATTCGGCACCGGCGTGGTCACCGCGCTGGCGCGCATCGAAGGCCGCGCCGTGGCCATCGCCGCCAGCCACGTGCACCACCTCGGCGGCGCACTCGACGCCCCGGCCTGCGACAAGCTCGCGCGCTTCATGCAACTGGCTGATGCTTTTGGTTTGCCGCTGGTCACGCTGGTGGACACGCCCGGCTTCATGGTCGGCGCGGCGTCGGAAAAGACGGCCATGGTGCGGCATGCGGGGCGGCTGTTCGTCACCGCCGCGGCGCTGCGCGTGCCGGTGGCCAGCGTGGTGCTGCGCCGCGGCTATGGCCTGGGGGCCATGGCGCTCACCGCCGGGCACTTCCACGCCACCGTGGGCACGGCGGCCTGGCCCAGCGCCGAGTTCGGCGCCATGGGGCTGGAAGGCTCGGTGCGACTGGGCTTTCGCAAGGAGCTGGAAGCCGCGGCGCCGGCCGAACGCGAAGCGCTGTTCAACCAGTTGCTGCAACAAGCCATTGAGCGCGGCGAGGCGCTGAACATGGCCAG
>JANMYI010000013.1:0-7101 GCA_031381955.1 Burkholderiales bacterium | reverse complement strand
GGTCAAAAAATCCATCCCATTGGTTTACGGTTGCAGGTCACCCGTGCCTGGTCATCGCGCTGGTTTGCCAACAGCCGCAACTTCGCCACCATGCTGGCCGAAGACCTGCATGTGCGTGAATACCTCAAGACCAAGCTGAAGAGCGCTGCGGTGTCGAAGATCCTGATCGAACGCCCGGCCAAGAACGCGCGCATCACCATTTACTCGGCGCGGCCGGGCGTGGTGATCGGCAAGAAGGGCGAGGACATCGAGAACCTCAAGGCCGAACTGTCGCGCCGCCTGGGCGTGCCAGTGGCGGTGAACATCGAGGAAGTGCGCAAGCCCGAAATCGACGCACAGCTCATCGCCGACAGCATCACGCAGCAGCTTGAAAAACGCATCATGTTCCGCCGCGCCATGAAGCGTGCGATGCAAAACGCGATGCGTCTGGGTGCCCAGGGCATCAAGCTGATGTCTTCAGGTCGCCTGAATGGCATTGAAATCGCGCGTTGCGAGTGGTATCGCGAAGGCCGCGTGCCGCTTCACACCTTGAAGGCCGACATCGACTACGGTTTCTCTGAAGCCAAGACGACCTACGGCGTGATCGGCGTGAAGTGCTGGGTCTATCGCGGCGATCGCCTGGCCGCTGGCGAAACGCCCAATGTGGCCAAGACCGACGGCCCCGACGACGACCGACGCGCACGCCGCGGCCCGCGTCCTGGTGGTGCACCTGGTGGCCCCGGCGCCCCGGGTGGCCGTGGCCGCCCCGCCAGTGACCGCGCGCCGCGCCCACCCGCAAGCCCCGACCGCGCGCCCACCAATTCGGCAGCAGATGGTCCGAAGACCGGTGCCGTCAAGCGTGTGCGCAAGACACCCGCTGCCGGTGGCGAGACCAAAGGAGAGTAACGATGCTGCAACCCGCACGTCGCAAGTTCCGCAAAGAACAAAAAGGCCGCAACACCGGCGTCGCCACGCGTGGCGCGAAGGTGTCGTTCGGCGAGTACGGCCTCAAGGCCACCGAACGCGGCCGCCTCACGGCGCGCCAGATCGAAGCTGCGCGTCGCGCCATTTCGCGCCACATCAAGCGCGGCGGGCGCATCTTCATCCGCATCTTTCCGGACAAGCCCATCTCGCAAAAGCCCGCAGAAGTGCGCATGGGCAACGGCAAGGGCAACCCCGAGTATTACGTGGCTGAAATCCAGCCCGGCAAGGTGCTGTACGAAATCAACGGCGTGCCCGAAGCGCTGGCGCGCGAGGCGTTCACTTTGGCCGCGGCCAAGCTGCCGCTGCGCTGCACCTTCGTCGCGCGCATGATCGGCGCTTGAACGGCAGCCAGGAGAGAAATGCATGAAAGCAACTGAACTGCGCACCAAGGACGTGGCTGCGTTGGAAAAGGAAGTCTCCGATTTGCTCAAGGCCCACTTCGGCCTGCGCATGCAAAAGGCGACCCAGCAACTGACCAACCACACCACGCTGGGCAAGACGCGGCGCGACATCGCGCGCGTCAAGACTGTGCTCAACCAGAAGAAAGAGGCGGCCAAATGAGCCAGATCGACACCGCCACGACCGCCACGACCGTCGCCAAGCCCGTCGAGAAAAACACCCGCAGCTTGGTGGGCGTGATCGTCAGCGATAAGCGCGAAAAGACCGTCACCGTGCTGGTTGAACGCCGGGTGACGCACGAGCTGTATGGCAAGATCGTTGCTCGTTCGCGCAAGTACCACGCGCATGATGAGAAGAGTGAGTACAAGGCCGGTGATGTCGTCGAGATCGCCGAGAGCCGGCCGATATCCAAGACCAAAAACTGGGTTGTCACGCGCTTGGTGAGGAAGGCCGGCCTGGCCTGACCCATCGACATGAAGAAAGAGTGCACATCATGATCAAGGTCGGAGACAAACTGCCCGCGGGCAGCTTGCAAGAGTTCGTTGAAGTCGAAGGCAACGGCTGCAGCATTGGCCCCAACAGCTTTGAGCTGGGCAAGGCCACGGCCGGCAAGAAGATCGCCGTGTTCGGTCTGCCTGGAGCCTACACACCCACTTGCTCGGCCAAGCATGTGCCGGGCTACGTTGAGAAGGCTGCTGCACTGAAAGCCGCTGGCGTTGACGAGATCTGGTGTGTCTCTGTCAACGACGCTTTTGTGATGGGCGCCTGGGGCCGTGACCAGAAGGCCGGCGGCAAGGTGCGCATGATGGCCGACGGCAGCGCCGACTTCACCAAAGCCACCGGTTTGACGTTGGACCTCACCACGCGAGGCATGGGCCTGCGCGCCAACCGCTTCTCGATGCTGGTGGTCGACGGCGTGGTCAAGACACTGAACATCGAAGCGCCGGGCAAGTTCGAAGTCAGCGACGCTGACACCATGCTCAAGCAGGTACAGAGTCTGTGATGAACGCAACGAAAGCTTGACAGGCTTTCATTGCGCAGAAGATAATCAAAAGCTTTCCCGGCCTCTTGTGGGCATGGGCGCATATGCCACCCGCTGGCAGACGCTCAACAGTCACAGGTCGCCGGTTCCAGCCCAACCATGCTGGTGGCTTGCCGCCAGCCCACGGGCCCAAGACTGACCGCTTCACCGGCGTCGCATTGCGGCGCTGGGCATGCGGGAGAAGTTGGGGATACCAATGATTCAAATGCAATCGCGACTCGACGTCGCCGACAACACCGGGGCGAAGTCCGTCCAGTGCATCAAGGTGCTGGGCGGCTCCAAGCGCCGCTATGCCGGCATCGGTGACGTCATCAAGGTCTCCATCAAGGAGGCCGCACCGCGTGGCCGTGTGAAGAAGGGCGAGATCTACAGCGCCGTGGTGGTTCGCACCGCCAAAGGCGTGCGCCGGTCTGACGGCTCGCTGATCAAGTTTGACGGCAATGCCGCCGTGTTGCTCAACGCCAAGCTCGAGCCCATCGGCACGCGCATCTTCGGGCCGGTGACGCGCGAGTTGCGCACCGAGCGCTTCATGAAGATCGTTTCGCTGGCGCCCGAAGTGCTGTAAAGCGCGCCCCAAGCATCAGGACTCAAGAATCATGAACAAGATTCGTAAAGGCGACCAGGTCATCGTGTTGACCGGTCGTGACAAGGGCAAGCGCGGCACCGTCAGCTTGCGCGTTGACGACGACCGCGTCGTTGTCGATGGCGTGAACATGGTCAAGAAGCATGTCAAGCCCAACCCCATGAAGGGCAACACGGGTGGCGTGATCGACAAGGTCATGCCCATCCACCAGTCCAACGTGGCGATCTTCAACCCCGCAACGGCCAAGGCCGACCGCGTGGGCATCAAGCTTCTGGCAGACGGCAAGAAAGTGCGCGTCTACAAGTCCAGCGGCGCCGAGATCAAGGCTTAAGGAACCGCGATGGCTCAAACACCACCAAAGGCCAATGCAAAGGCCGATGCAAAGGCCAATCCAAAGGCCAATCCAAAGGTCGATACAAAGGCCGAGACAAAGGCCAATGCAAAGGCTGCCAAGGCCGCGGTACCTGCAACCGTGCCGGCCGCTACCCAGCCCGCAGGGCCGGCCCCAGCCGCTCGGCTGCAAACCTTCTACAACGAGAAGGTCGTGCCCGACCTGATGGCCAAGTTCGGCTTCACCTCGGTGATGCAAGTGCCGCGCTTCACCAAGATCACCCTGAACATGGGTGTGAGCGAAGCGGTGGCCGACAAGAAGGTCATGGATCACGCCGTGGGCGACTTGACCAAGATCGCTGGCCAAAAGCCCGTCGTCACCAAGAGCAAGAAGGCCATCGCCGGCTTCAAGATTCGTGACGGCGTGCCCATCGGCTGCATGGTCACGCTGCGTGGCGTGCGCATGTTCGAATTCCTCGACCGTTTCGTCACCATCGCCCTGCCGCGCGTGCGCGACTTCCGTGGTGTGTCCAGCCGGGCGTTCGACGGCCGCGGCAACTACAACACCGGCGTCAAGGAGCAGATCATCTTCCCCGAGATCGAGTACGACAAGGTCGATGCGATTCGTGGCCTGAACATCAGCATCACCACCAGCGCGAAGACGGACGAAGAGTGCAGAGCACTGCTCGCCGCGTTCCGCTTTCCGTTCAAGAACTGAGGTTGTCCCATGGCGAAAGTCTCTCTCATCGAGCGTCAGGCCAAGCGTGAAAAGCTGGTGGCCAAGTACGCCAAGAAGTACGCCGAACTGCGCGGCGTGGCCGACAGCGCGAAGAACTCCGACGAGCAGCGTTACCTGGCTCGCCTGGAGTTGCAAAAGCTGCCGCGCAACGCCAACCCCACCCGTTTGCGCAATCGCTGCGAACTCACCGGCCGGCCACGTGGCACGTTCCGCAAGTTCGGTTTGGCGCGCAGCAAGATTCGTGATCTGGCCTTCAAGGGTGACATCCCGGGCATGATCAAGGCCAGCTGGTAATCGGCACAAGGAGTTATTGCAATGAGCATGAGTGACCCGATTGCCGACATGCTGACCCGCATCCGCAACGCCCAAAGCGTTGAGAAGGCGACCGTGACGATGCCCGCTTCGAAAGTGAAGGTGGCCATCGCCCAGGTGCTGCAGGATGAAGGCTACATCGACGGCTACAAGGTGAAGAGTGACGGCGGCAAGGCCGATCTCGAAATCGCCCTGAAGTACTACGCCGGCCGCCCGGTGATCGAGCGCATCGAGCGCGTCAGCCGCCCGGGCCTGCGGGTCTACAAGGGCTGTGGCGCGATTCCGCAGGTGATGAACGGTCTGGGTGTGGCCATCGTGACCACGCCCAAGGGCGTGATGACCGATCGCAAGGCGCGCCAGACCGGCGTCGGCGGCGAAGTGCTGTGTTACGTGGCCTAAGGCAAGGAGCGCTGAGATGTCACGCGTAGGAAAAATGCCGATCGCCGTCCCACAAGGTGTGGACATCGCGATCACGGCCGAACAAATCACCGTCAAGGGGGCCAATGGCACCCTGGTGCGGGCCGGCAATGAACTGGTGCAAGTCAAGAACGACGCCGGCAAAGTGACCTTCACTCCGGCCAATGACAGCGCCACGGCCGACGCCATGAGCGGCACCCTGCGTGCGCTGGTGGCCAACATGGTCAGCGGCGTCACCAAGGGTTTCGAGCGCAAGCTCAACTTGGTGGGCGTGGGCTTTCGCGCCCAGGCGCAGGGCCAGAAGCTGAATCTGCAAATCGGCTTCTCGCACCCGGTGGTGAAAGACATGCCGGTAGGCGTGACCTGCGTAACGCCCACGCAGACCGAGATCTTGATCAAGGGCGCTGACCGCCAGATGGTGGGTCAGATTGCCGCCGAAGTGCGCGCCATCCGGCCGCCCGAGCCCTACAAGGGCAAGGGCATCCGGTATTCAGATGAGCGCGTGGTTCTCAAAGAGACGAAGAAGAAGTAAGGAGCGGCACCATGGTGAACAAGAAAGAACAACGTCTGCGCCGCTCGCGCCAAACCCGCTCGCGTATTGCGCAACAGGGTGCGGCACGCTTGATGGTGCACCGTACCAACCAGCATGTGTACGCGGCCATCGTTTCCGACGATGGCGCGCGCATCCTGGCTTCGGCGTCAACGGCCGAGAAGGAAGTGCGCACGCTGCTGGGTGGCGAGGGCAAGGGCGGCAACGTCGCCGCTGCCGGCCTGATCGGCAAGCGCATCGCCGAAAAGGCCAAGGCCGCTGGTGTGGAAAAAGTGGCCTTCGATCGTTCAGGCTTCAAATACCACGGCCGCGTCAAGGCGTTGGCCGATGCCGCGCGTGAAGCCGGCCTGCAGTTCTAAGTCGCGGTACTGATTCAGTACTGACGGCAACGCTCAAGGAATCCAAAGATGGCGAAGTTTCAACCCCGCGCCCAGACCGAAGGCAATGAAGACGGCCTGAAGGAAATGATGATCGCGGTCAACCGGGTCACCAAGGTGGTCAAGGGCGGGCGCACGCTGAGCTTCGCGGCGCTCACCGTCGTGGGCGACGGCGACGGCCGCGTCGGCATGGGCAAGGGCAAGGCCAAGGAAGTGCCGGTGGCCGTGCAGAAGGCGATGGAAGACGCGCGCCGCAACCTGAAGAAGGTGTCGCTGCGCGAGGGCACCATCCACCACAACATGCGCGGCCAGCACGGCGCAGCCAAGGTGTTGATGGCGCCGGCCCCGAAGGGCACCGGCATCATCGCCGGCGGCCCGATGCGCGCGGTGTTCGAAGTGATGGGTGTGACCGACATCGTGGCCAAGAGCCTGGGCTCGACCAACCCGTACAACATGGTGCGCGCCACGCTGCACGCCCTGAACGGCAGCACCACGCCGGCCGAGATTGCGGCCAAGCGCGGCAAGTCGGTTGAAGAGATCCTGGCCTGAAGCCCGGCCCGAGGAGAAAACTATGCCCGACATCAAGACACTCAAGGTCAAGCTGGTCAAGAGCCCCATCGGCACGCTGCAATCGCACCGCGACACCGTGCGTGGCCTGGGCCTGCGCAAGGTGAACAGCGAACGCGAGTTGGAAGACACGCCCGCCGTGCGCGGCATGATCAACAAGATTGCCTACCTCGTGAAAGTGCTTTGAGCACACACGTGAGCAAGGGGTAAACACATGGATCTGAACACCATTCATCCGGCCGGTGGCGCCAAGAAGGCGCGCCGTCGTGTTGGCCGCGGCATCGGCTCGGGCCTGGGCAAGACCGCCGGTCGCGGCCACAAGGGCCAGTCATCGCGCGCCGGTGGCTTTCACAAGGTCGGCTTTGAAGGCGGCCAGATGCCGCTGCAACGCCGCCTGCCCAAGCGCGGCTTCAAATCGCGCACCAAGGCCTATAACGATGAGATCACTTTGGCTGACCTGCAAAAGCTCGGTGCCGACGAAGTCGACATGCTGACGCTGAAGCAGGCCGGGCTGGTGGGGCAGATGATCAAGGTTGTCAAGGTCATCAAGCGCGGCGAATTGCAGCGCAAGGTCACGCTCAAGGGCGTGGGCGCCACGGCGGGCGCCAAGGCGGCCATCGAAGCCGCTGGCGGCAGCGTGGCCTAAGGCCTGCCCGCAACCGAGCGTGCACGCAAAAGGACGTTAGTGGCCACCAGCACTGCCAACACCCTGGCCAAGAGCGGCAAGTTCGGCGACCTGCGTCGCCGGCTTGTCTTTCTGTTGCTGGCCTTGATGACCTTGATCATCTGCCCCACCAGCCCGGCCTGCTTCAGCGTCAGCAT
>JANMYI010000772.1:0-4802 GCA_031381955.1 Burkholderiales bacterium | reverse complement strand
GCATGATGCCGGCCGACTGGAAAGATCAACTTGGTGGCCACCACGCCATCTTCTTCGGCGCCGTGGGCTGGCCCGCCTTGCTGCCCGACCATGTCTCGCTGTGGGGCTCGCTGCTCAAATTCAGGCGTGACTTTGATCAATACGTGAACCTGCGCCCGGCGCGGCTGATGCCGGGCATCCGCTCGCCGTTGGTGGACAGGCAAGGCCAGGCCCTGAAGCCCGGTGCCATCGACATGCTGATCGTGCGCGAGAACACCGAGGGCGAGTACTCCAGCGTGGGCGGGCGCATGTTCGAAGGCAGCGAGCGCGAGATCGTGATGCAGCAAACGCTGATGTCGCGCGTCGGCGTTGACCGGGTCTTGCGCTATGCCTTCGAGCAAGCCATGCGCCGGCCGCGCAAGAAGCTCACCTCGGCCACCAAGAGCAACGGCATCGCCATCACCATGCCTTATTGGGACGAGCGCGTGCAGGCCATGGCGCAGCAGTTCCCCGAGGTGGCGGTCGACCAGTTCCACATCGACATTCTTTGCGCGCATTTCGTGCAGCGCCCACAGCACTTCGATGTGGTGGTGGCCAGCAACTTGTTCGGCGACATCTTGTCCGACCTCGGCCCGGCCTGCACCGGCACGATCGGCATCGCGCCGTCGGCCAACATCAACCCGACCCGGCAGTGGCCCTCGCTGTTCGAGCCTGTGCATGGCTCGGCGCCCGACATTCATGGCCAAGGCATTGCCAACCCGATCGGCCAGATTTGGTCAGCCGCGCTGATGCTCGACTTCTTGGGTCACCGCGACGCGCATGACCATGTGGTGGCGCAGATTGAAGCCTTGCTGGCCGACCCGCATGCACCGCGCACGCCCGACCTGGGCGGTACGGCCAGCACCGCTGACATGGGCCGCGTGCTGGCCCAGGCCGTCGCGTCGTGATGGCAGGAAAGTCGTGCGTTGCGCGTCGCTTGTCAAGCGTGCAAGCATGCCCGGATCGGCCCTCAGCACGACAGTTACACGGGCATAGAATCCGCCGCTTCGCTGCGCGCGGGCAGTGGGTGCCTCAGGCCTTGACACTGGCCGTCGGCACGGCTTAAATCATTTCCCGGTGCCGTGCAAACAACGCTGCCAGCCCGGCTCAACACCACCCGAACCCAGACGTTGAGACACACCTTTGAGGGGGATTCTTCGTGAACAAGAGTGAACTGATCGAACACATCGCCAAGCAAGCCGACATCTCGAAAGCCGCCGCCGGGCGCGCTCTGGATGCCACCGTGGGGGCTATCAAGACCACGCTGAAAAAGAGCGGCAGCGTCTCCATCGTGGGCTTCGGCACCTTTGCGGTGACCAAGCGCGCGGCGCGTGCCGGGCGCAACCCGCGCACCGGCGCGGCCATCAAAATCAAGTCGGCCAAGGTGCCCAAGTTCCGCCCGGGCAAGGCCTTGCGCGACGCCCTGAATTGACCCCTGCCCAATTGACCCCTGCCCATCAGGGCTTGGGTGCTTAGCTCAGCCGGTAGAGCGGCGCCCTTACAAGGCGTAGGTCGGCGGTTCGAACCCGTCAGCACCCACCACCAAAGCCCGTGCAGTTTGCGCGGGCACCAGGTTTGGATCACATGTTTGATTTCGTGCGAACGCACACCCGGCTGTTCCAGGGCCTGTTGGTGTTGCTCATCTTCCCGTCATTTGTCTTTTTCGGCGTGCAGGGCTACAGCCGCTTCAGCGACGACGCTGCGGCCAAGGTAGGCGAAGTCGATGGCCGCAGCATCACGCGCCAGGAACTCGACGCCGCGCACCAGCGCAGCGTGGAGCGCATCCGCCAGCAGATGCCCGGCGTTGACGCCAAGATGTTCGACACACCCGAGATGCGGCGTGAAACGCTCGACGGCATGGTGCGCGAACGCACCCTGCTCAGCGCGGCCGACAAGCTGCATTTGTTGCCCGGTGACGATCGGCTGCTCGAGGTTTTTCGCCGCGAGCCGCGCTATGTGCAACTGCGCAACCCCGACGGCTCGGTCAACCGCGACGAATTGTTGAAGCGTGGCATGAGCTCGGAGCTGTTTGCCCACCAGTTGCGCCAGGAACTCGGCATGCAACAGGTGCAGCAAGGCGTGGCCGGCAGCGTGGTGGCGGCGAACGGCGTGGTCAACGCCGGGCTCGATGCCTTCATGCAGCGTCGCGAAGTGCAGCTGCAGCGCTTCGATACGAAAGACTTCCTGGCCAAGGCCAACCCCACCGATGCCGAGCTGGAGGCCTACTACAAGGCCAACAGCGCGCTGTTCAAGTCCAAGGAACAGGCTGACATCGAATACGTGATGCTCGACATCGAAACGCTGAAGAAGGGCATCGCCGTCAGCGAAGACGACGCACGCAAGTACTACGCGGAGAACGCGGCGCGCTACACCAGCGCCGAAGAGCGCCGCGCCAGCCACATCCTCATCAAGGCCGACAAAGACGCCGCCGCGGCCGACAAGGCCAAGGCCAAGGCGCGTGCTGAGGCCCTGCTGGCCGACTTGCGCAAGGCTCCGGCCAGTTTTGCCGACACGGCGCGTGCGAGCTCGCAAGATGAAGGCAGCGCGGGCAGTGGTGGCGACCTCGATTTCTTCGGCCGCGGACTGATGGACAAGGCCTTCGAAGACGCTGCATTCGCCATGAAGGCAGGCGAGATCAGCAACCTCGTGCAAACCGAATTCGGCTATCACATCATCCAGCTCGCCGCCGTGCGCGGGGGTGAGAAAAGGCCCTTTGAAGCCGTGCGTGGCGAGATCGAGGCAGAGATCCGCAGCCAAGTCGCACGCAAGCGTTACGCCGACGCCGCCGAACAGTTCAGCAACACGGTCTACGAACAGAGTGACAGCCTGCAACATGTGGCTGACAAGCTCAAGCTCGACAAGCGCACGGCCACCGTGGCGCGTGCCCCGGCGGTGGGCGCCAGCGGCGCGCTGGCGTCCGTCAAACTGCTTGAGCAGGTATTCGGTGACGACGCGGTGCGCAAGAAGCGCAACACCGAGGGCGTGGAAGTCGGTCCGAACCAGATGGTGTCGGCGCGCGTGGTGGCGCACCGGCCTGAGACCACGCTGCCATTCGAGCAGGTCAAGGCTCAGGTGCGCGAGCGCTTGGCGCGTGAGCAAGCGGCGGCCGCCGCCCGCAAGGCCGGGCAAGACCGCCTGGCCCAACTCAAGGCCGCCACTGAAGCGCCTGAACTGCCGGCCAAGTTGACCGTGTCGCGCATGAAGGCTGAAGGCCAGCCGCGCCAGGTGCTTGACGCCGTGCTGGGCGCCAGCGATGCCAAGCTGCCGTTGCTGCTGGGCATCGATCTGGCCGATGAAGGCTACGCCGTGGTGCGGCTGGAAAAAGTGCTGCCGCGCGAACCCTTGCCCGAGGGCGACGCTGCGCTGAAGGGCCAGTATGCGCAGGCCTGGGGCACTGCCGAAACGCAGGCCTACCTGGCTGCGTTGAGAACCCGCTTCAAAGTCCAGACCAAACCCGAGGCGCTTGCCGCCGCAGCGCCCGCGGCACCGCGCTGAACAAGCGGCGCCGCGTGGCACGCGCCTATAATCTCGCCTCTCTACGGTGGCTGTAGCTCAGTTGGTAGAGTCCAGGATTGTGATTCCTGTTGTCGTGGGTTCGAGTCCCATCAGCCACCCCACTTAACGCCAACAAAAGCGGCCCCGACGGGGCCATTTTTGTTGGCGAACGCGCTGTGAGGTTTTTGTCTCCGGCCAAAGGTTGATCAGGGTTTGCGCGTATTTTTGTCAAATCCTTGTCACCTAATATCCGTTTGCATGGATATCTGGATTAACGGTTTTACTCCGCCGACCCGCGATTTCAACCACGCCGCCGATCTGCTTTCCCTGCTGTCCGCTCGCCAGCCGGGCCACGGCCAGCGCCAGGAGGCGCGGTGAACTTGCTGTCCGGCGCCGCTGGTCGCTTGGTCAAGGCGCCAGAGAATTTCATCAACGCAGACGGCGTGCGCCAGGTGTTTGCTGAAGCCAAGCACGGCCGGCGCGACTTCATGCGCAGCGCCTTCGCCGCCGCCAGCGCGGTTGCCAGCACGGTTGCCGCCACGCCATTGGCCACGGCCGCGGGCAACCCCGTGCCACCCTCGGGCGGCGACGCCAACATCCTCGAATTGCCGGGGCACAGCCTGGGCCTGGGCCAGCCCGTGGCCACTCAAGGCTACGGCAGCCCGTCGAAGTACGAAGGCAATGTGCAACGCCGCCGCAGCCCGGGGCTGACGCAGACCACGCAGTCGTCGGTGTCGTTCGCGCCGCTGCAATCGCTGTTCGGCATCGTCACGCCCAGTGGCTTGCACTTCGAACGCCACCACCAGGGCTGGTGGGACATCGACCCATCCAAGCACCGCCTGATGCTCAATGGGTCTGACGCGACGATCATGCGCCGCCCCATGGTCTTCACCATGGACGAGCTGATGCGCCTGCCTTCAGTCAGCCGCTTTCACTTCATCGAATGCGGCGCCAACACCGGCATGGAGTGGGGCAACGTGGCGGTGCCGACCTGCCAGTACAGCCACGGCATGCTCAGTTGCAGCGAATTCACCGGTGTGCCGCTGAAGGTGTTGTTCGACATGACGGGGGTTGACTACAAGCGCGCGCACTTCGTGCTGGGTGAGGGCGCCGATGGTTCTTCGCTGACACGCACGCTGCCGATGGAACTGGTGGAAAGCGGCGAGGTCTTCGTCGCCTACGGCCAGAACGGCGAGATGCTGCGCCCCGAGCAGGGCTACCCGCTGCGCCTGGTGGTGCCCGGCGTGCAGGGGGTGAGCTGGGTCAAGTACCTGCGCCGCGTCGAGGTG
>JANMYI010000728.1:0-5072 GCA_031381955.1 Burkholderiales bacterium | reverse complement strand
CAGCCTGGACCCGCTGCCCGTAGACTATTGAGCACACTGCGTACGAGAAGCACGGCATGAGCCCGCCCGGCCGCCCGCCACCCAAAAAGGCGAATACCGCAGTTTGCAGCACGGAAGGTTGACTGATGAGCAAACGCCACTTCCTGGACTTCGAGCAGCCCATCTCCGACCTCGAATCGAAGATCGAGGAGCTGCGCTATGTGCACAACGAGTCGGCGGTGGACATCTCCGACGAGATCGAGCGCCTGAGCCAGAAGAGCCTGCAGCTCACCAAGGACATCTACACCCGCCTGACACCCTGGCAGGTGACGCAGATTGCGCGCCACCCGCAGCGCCCCTACACGCTGGACTACGTGAACGAGATCTTCACCGAATTCCAGGAACTGCATGGTGACCGCAACTTTGCCGATGACCAATCCATCGTCGGCGGCCTGGCGCGTTTCAATGGCCAGGCCTGCATGGTGCTGGGCCACCAGAAGGGGCGCGACACCAAGGAGCGCGGCGTGCGCAACTTCGGCATGGCACGGCCCGAGGGCTACCGCAAGGCGCTGCGGCTGATGAAGCTGGCCGAAAAATTCAGCCTGCCGCTGTTCACCTTCGTCGACACGCCGGGCGCCTACCCCGGCATCGGCGCTGAAGAGCGTGGCCAATCTGAAGCCATTGGCCGCAACATCTTTGAAATGGCGCAGCTCGAAGTACCGATCATCACGACCATCGTGGGCGAGGGCGGATCGGGCGGCGCGCTGGCCATCGGCGTGGCTGACCAGACCTTGATGCTGCAGTTCTCGGTGTACTCGGTCATCTCGCCCGAAGGCTGTGCGTCGATCCTGTGGAAGACCGCCGAACGCGCCAGCGACGCTGCCGAAGCCCTGGGCGTGACCGCGCACCGGCTGAAGGCGCTGGGCCTGATCGACAAGATCGTCAGCGAGCCCGTGGGCGGCGCGCAGCGCGACGTGAAGGCCATGTGCGCGTCGCTCAAGCGCGCGCTGAACGATGCCTTGCGGCAAGTGGTCGACCTGAAGCCCAAGGAACTGCTGCAGCGCCGCTACGAGCGTTTGCAGTCCTATGGCCGCTTCACCGACACCAAGGAACGTTGAAGCGCCGGCCACCGTGGCCGTGGCCTGCAGCGGCGGGCGTGACTCCACCGCGTTGTTGCATGCCACCGCCCGGGCCGCGGCGGCGTTGGGCAACCTGCAGGTGGTGGCCTTGCATGTGCACCATGGCTTGCTGGCGCAAGCTGATGAATGGGTGCAGCACCTGCAACAGCAAGTTAAACGCTGGGCCGCGCGCGGCCTGCCAGTGGCGTTCGATTGGCAGCGCCTGGCCGGCCAGCCGGCGCCGGGCGACAGCGTGGAAGCCTGGGCCCGGCAAGGCCGCTATGAGGCCCTGGCACACATGGCCCGGCGGCACGGTGCCAGCCTGGTGCTGCTGGCCCACCACCGCGGCGACCAGGCTGAAACCTTCCTGCTGCAAGCGCTTCGTGGCGGCGGCCCGGCCGGCCTGGCCGGCATGCCGGTGCAGCGCCAAGCCCATGGCATCACGTGGGCGCGGCCCTGGTTGGGTCAACCGGCGCTGGCCGTGGCCGCGTATGGACGGCGCCATCGGCTGAGCGTGGTCACCGACCCCAGCAATGCCGACCCACGCTTCGCCCGCAGCCGGCTGCGCGAACAAGTCATGCCCGTGTTCACGGCGGCCTTTCCTGATGCCGAGGCCGCGTTGGCGGCCAGTGCGCTGCGAGCGCAGGAGGCGGCCGCCTGCCTGGCTGAACTGGCAGCGCTGGATGCCCGCCAGCACCTGGCCGCCGACGGCAGCTTGCTGGTGTCACCGTGGCTTGATTTATCGCCCGCCCGGCGAGCCAACGCGCTGCGTGCGTGGCTCCATAGCCTGCGCCCGGGGGCGGTGCGTGAGACCTTGGTGCAGCGCTTGATGGTTGAATTGCCAAGGCACGCCGTGGGCACCTGGCCTGCCCCACCGGGCACCCTGCGGCTGCACCGGGGCCACCTGCGCCACGTCGCGCCGCAGCCGCCGGCGCCAACGCCTGTGCAGCCGTTGGTTATGGATCTCAGCCAGCCGGGTTGTTACGCGCTGCCGGGTTGGCCGGGGCAACTGTTGGTGCAGGCCACTGTGGCAGGCGGCATTGCTGCGCGCGCGCTGCACCAGGCGCACATTTGCGCGCGCGCCGCGGGCATGCAGTTTCAAGCCGCGCCGCAACGCCCGCCGCGCGCGCTGAAAAAGCAGTTCCAGGGCGCCGGCGTACCGCACTGGCAGCGTGCTGGCCCCGTCGTCTGCCTGGCTGGGGCCGTGGCCTTTGTCGCTGGCCTGGGCATCGACGCTCGCGCCATCGCCGGCGCACGCCAAACGCAGCGCAAACTGAGCTGGCTGCCGGCAGGCGAGGGTGATGTCAACCATGCTGCACTGCAACAGTCGCCAGATAGAATTCCGGCTTGATTCGAGATCGGCGCTGCGGCCCCTGTTGGCCCGGCGCAAGCTGAAAAACAAGGCCATGGCACTCATCGTCCACAAATACGGCGGCACCTCGATGGGCAGCCCCGAACGCATCCGCAACGTCGCCAAGCGGGTGGCCAAGTGGGCCCGCGCCGGCCACCAGATGGTGGTGGTGCCATCGGCGATGAGCGGCGAAACCAACCGCCTGCTCGGGCTGGCCAAGGAATTATCACCAACGCGCCTGGAACCCGCGGCATTGCGCGAACTCGACCAGATTGCCGCTACGGGCGAACAGGTGTCAGTCGGGCTATTGGCACTGGCCTTGCAGGCCGAAGGCATGCCGGCCATCAGCTACAACGGCTGGCAGGTCGGCGTGCACACGGATGCGGCCTACACCAAGGCACGCATTCGCAACATCGACGATGCAAAGGTACGCGCCGACTTGGCCGCCGGCAGGGTGGTGGTCATCACCGGCTTCCAGGGCATGGACGGCAGCGGCAACATCACCACGCTGGGGCGGGGCGGCTCCGACACCTCGGCCGTGGCCGTTGCCGCGGCGCTGAAGGCCGACGAATGCCTGATCTACACCGACGTGGACGGCGTCTACACCACCGACCCGCGTATCGTGGCGCAGGCCCGGCGGCTGCACCGCATCAGCTTCGAAGAGATGCTGGAAATGGCCAGCCAGGGCTCCAAAGTCCTGCAGATACGCTCGGTGGAATTCGCCGGCAAGTACCGCGTGCCCTTGCGCGTGCTGTCGAGCTTCACGCCGTGGGACATCGACCTGGCCGAAGAAGCCGCATCGGGCACCTTGATCACCTTTGAAGAGAGCGAAACCATGGAACAGGCTGTTGTGTCGGGCATTGCCTTCACCCGCGACGAAGCGAAGGTCACCGTGGTCGGCGTGCCCGACAAGCCCGGCATCGCGTATCAAATTTTGGGTGCGGTGGCGGATGCGAACATCGACGTCGATGTGATCGTGCAGAACGTGTCGCACGGCGGGCGCACCGATTTTTCCTTCACCGTCAGCCGCAACGATTACAGCCGCACGATGGAGCTGCTGAGCGAAAAGGTAGCGCCGGCGCTGGGCGTGGCGGATGTGGCGGGCGACGCCAACATCTGCAAGGTCAGCATCATCGGCATCGGCATGCGCAGCCACGTGGGTGTGGCGGCCAAGATGTTTCGCACGCTGAGTGAGGAGGGCATCAACATCCAGATGGTGACCACCAGCGAGATCAAGACCAGCGTGGTGATCGACGAGAAGTACATGGAGTTGGCGGTGCGCGCGCTGCATAAAGCCTTCGATCTGGATCAGGACGCGTCTGTGGCCTGAATTCGCGCTGGAGCGGGTGCATCTTGTCGTTAGAATGCGCCGCTGTTTGCCAGGAGTCGTGACCGAGTGGCCGAAGGTGCTCCCCTGCTAAGGGAGTATGTGGGCAAAACCTGCATCGAGGGTTCGAATCCCTCCGACTCCGCCAAGTGAAAAGCCCCGTGAGGGGCTTTTTTCTTGTGCAGGCGAGTGATGTGCTGCGCACATCACGTGCGTCCTTGGGGTGTCCTCGGGTGTCCCTGGGCGAGGTTGCTGGGCAACATGAAAGTCCCTCGCACTCGTTCTCAGGCTTGCCCCAATGACTGCATTCATTTCCGCCACAACCCGTACCCACCCCGGTCGACTGGCTGGCCGTCGCGTCCTGATCACAGGCGCCAGCCGCGGCATCGGCCAGGCCATTGCGCTGCGCTATGCCGAGGAAGGCGCCAGCCTGTTCCTGGCAGCTACCACGCTGGCCGGCCTGGTTGAGACGCAGACGCAGGCCGAGGCGAGCGGCGCCCGGGTGCTGGTGCAAGCCGTCGACGTGGCCGACCGCACTGCCGTGCAGCGCTTGGTTGATGCGGCGGTGGCAGGCCTGGGCGGCATCGACGTGCTGATCAACAACGCCGGCGTTTACCACGCCGCCAGCCTGCTGGACACGTTGCCCGAGGACTTCGACCGCGTGATGCAGGTCAATCTGTACGGTGCCTTCCATGTGTTGCAGCTGAGCCTGCGGCAGATGCGCGCCCAAGGGGCCGGCAAGGTGGTCAACATCGCCAGCACGGCCGGCAAGGGCGGCTCGATGAACCAGAGCGCCTACAACGCCAGCAAGCACGCGCTCGTGGGGCTGACGCGCTGCGCTGCGCAGGAACTGGGGCCGATGGGCATCTGCATCAACGCCATCTGCCCAGGCTTCGTCGAAACCGACATGCTGCAGGCATTCAGCGCCCATGCGGCCATTACCGGTCTGAGCTTCGAACAGATCCTGGCCAATGGCAAGGCCAGAGTGCCGCTGCGGCGGTTCTTGCAGCCGCAGGAGATCGCGCACCTGGCTGTCTACCTGGGCTCGGCCGAGAGCGACGGCATGACAGGCCAGTCCATCCTGCTGGACGGGGGCATGCTCATGGTGTGAGCCTGTTGGATGAATAGGTTGTACGGCGCGCGCCGATCCATGGCGCGTGGTCACCGCAGCGCTGGCGCCACAGCTTCATGAACAGCCATGTCTGGCGGCCGAACCAGAGCATGCACGTGCTGGTGGTGAATGGGGCCGGGTGCCGTCCTGAGCAGTCAGTTCAATTGTATATTTAACATAATATAC
>JANMYI010000701.1:0-8487 GCA_031381955.1 Burkholderiales bacterium | reverse complement strand
ACTTCCACAAGGCCATCGCCGACGCCGGCTGGTTGGGCGTGTGCATGCCCGAGGCGTACGGCGGCTCCGGCCTGGGCATCCTGGAAGCGGCCATCGTGGTGCAGGCGATCAGCGAATCGGGCGCCGGCATGAGCGGCGTGTCGGCCATCCACATGAACATCTTCGGCCTGAACCCGGTGGTGGTGTTCGGCACCGAAGCTCAGAAGCGCCGCATCCTGCCGCCGCTGATCGCCGGCAAGGAGAAGGCCTGCTTCGCTGTGACCGAGCCTAATACCGGCCTGAACACCACGCAGCTCAAGACCTTCGCCAGGAAGACGGCGAACGGCTATGTGGTCAACGGTCGCAAGGTCTGGATCAGCACCGCGCAGGTGACTGAGAAGATGCTGCTGCTGGCGCGCACCACGCCGCTGGAAGAGGTGAAGAACGCGAGCGACGGCCTGAGCCTTTTCTACACCGACCTGGACCGCCGCTACGTGGACGTCAAGGAAATCGAGAAGCTCGGCCGCAAGGCGGTCGATTCCAACGAGCTCTTCATCGACAACCTGCCGGTGCGCAAAGAGGACCTGATCGGCGAAGAGGGGCAGGGCTTTCGCGCCATCCTGCACGGCATGAACCCCGAGCGCGCGCTGGCCGCTGCGGCCGCTGTCGGCCTGGGCCGCGTGGCGCTCAAGCGCGCGGCCGAATACGCCGGCGAGCGCGTGGTCTTCAACCGCCCCATCGGCAAGAACCAGGGCGTGCAGCATCCGCTGGCCAAATGCTGGATGGAACTGGAAGCCGCCAACCTGATGGTGCTGAACGCGGCTTGGCGCTACGACCAGGGCCTGCCCTGCGGGGCTGAGGCCAACGCCGCCAAGTACCTGGCGGGCGAAGCGGGCTTCAGCGCCTGCGAGACCGCGGTGCTCACCCATGGCGGCTTCGGCTACGCCAAGGAATATCACGTCGAACGTTACTTCCGCGAATCGATGCTGCTGCGCATCGCGCCGATCAGCATCCAGCTCATCATGTGCTACATCGCCGAGAAGGTGCTGGGCTTGCCAAAGTCGTACTAGTAAGTGCCCCAAGGCCGGCAGGGCCGGCCGTCCCCCGCGGGGATCTGAGTAGACCGGCAGAGCCGGATCTACTCAGGCCCCAAGGCCGGCAGGGCCGGCCGTCCCCCGCGGGGATCTGAGTAGACCGGCAGAGCCGGAGCTACTCAAGAACCATCAAAAGGCGATTCACATGAGCGATCTCGGCCGCCTGAGTTGTGCCCTGTACTTCGAGGATTGCGTGGTCGGCACCACCTGGCGCAGCGCTGGGCGCACGCTGATGGAAAGCGACCTCAGCACCTTCGTCAACTTCGCCTGGTTCCACGAAGACCTGTTCACCAACCTGCACGACCGCTCGGGCAACGCCATCCCCGGCCGGCCGGTGCCGCTGGCCATGGTGTTCGCCATGTCCGAGGGGCTGATCCTGCCGTCGATCGACGGCACCGGCCTGGCTTTCCTCAACTTCGACCTCGACGCCAAGGCGCCCGCTTTCGTGGGCGACACCCTCTATGTGCACTGCGAGGTGGTCGAGGCGCGCCTGACCTCCAAGGGCGACCGCGGCGTGGTGCGTACCCAGAACACCGTCAAGAACGCCAAGGGCGAGACCGTGCTGGTGTACCGACCACAGCGGCTGATGAAGCTGCGCGCCAGCCCCATTGCGAATCGGTGAACGGTTCGGTGTGCGGCAGCACGGCATCAACCACGCCGCGAGGGACGGCCGCCTTTGGCCGGCCTGGGGCCCTCAGACGTCGGCCACAAAGCCAGAGGCCTTGACCACCGGGGCCCAGCGCGCGAAGTCGCTGCGCGCCAATTGCTCCAGTTCTTGCGGGGTTGAGGACTTGGCTTCCAGGCTGGCCATGGCCAGCGCCTGCACATAGGCCTCAGAGGCCACCACCGCGCGCACCATGGGTGCCACACGGGCCACCACGTCGGGCGGTGCCACGCCGCCGATGTACAGCGCGAACCAGTCGCGCATGTCCAGCCCGGCCACCTGTTGTTCGCCGAAGGTGGCCAGCTGCGGCGCGAACTTGGAACGTGCGGGCCCGGTGGACGCCAACAAGCGCAACTTGCCGGCCTTCTCTTGCTGCACCATGTCGCCCAGCGTCAAGATGCCCGCGACCAGTTGGCCGCCGATCAGATCGTTCAGCATGGGTGCCGCGCCACGGTAGGGCACATGGGTCATGTCCAGATCAAGCGTGCGGCTCAGCACATCGCCTGCGAAGTGCGCCGGTGAGCCGGCAGCGGGCGAGCCGTAGTTCGCCTTGCTCGGGTGGGCCTTGGCCCAGCGCGCGAAGTCGGCAATGTTCTTCACATCGGGCGGCACGGCCGCGCCCACACCAAAGCCGAAGTCGATGGTGGCCACCAGGCTCAAGGGCGTGAAGTCCTTGAACGGGTCGTAGTTGAGCTTCTTGTAGGTGTGCGGGTTGATGGTCAACACGCCCGCCGGGTTCAGCAGCAGGGTGCTGCCGTCGGTGCTCGCCTGCCGCGCGGCTTCCACGGCCAGCCGGCCTGCCGCGCCGGGCCGGTTGTCCACCACCACGGCCTTGGCCAGCTTGCCGGCCAACATGTCGGCCAGGCGCCGGGCCATGGTGTCGGGCGCCCCACCGGGCGGGAAGCCCACCAGGATGCGGGCCGTGTCGGGCAAGGCCTGCGCTTGTGCGCGTGGCAGGGCCAGCGCGGCGGCGGCGGCCAGACCACAACGAAGGGATAGGCGGCGGTTGATGGGCGACATGTTCGTCTCCTGCGTTCAAGGCTTGGTTTTGGGGCCAGGCACCATGGCCTGCGCGCGGGCCGGCCCTTCGGGCATGGGCAAGGCAGGTGTGCCGCCAACGCCCGGTGGCGGGCCGCGACGGGCAGCGCCGGCGCGCAAGGCTTCGGGCGGCGGCCCACAGCCTGGCCCGGGGCGGTGCACGGGCACGCATGCCTGCGGGTCCACCACCACCTGCAGGCTGGCGACGTAGCGCTCGGCTTGCTCGCGCACGCCGCCAACCGTGGTGGGGCCGGCCATCAGCGCGACGCCGTCCATGCTGTTGAGCACGCCGCGCAGGCGTTCACGCCGGTACGCGGGCAATGCCGTGTACAGGTATTCATTGAGCGCATCGGGTACGAAGAACGGCGTCACTGCCGCTGAGTTGCGCGCCACGCAGAAATGTCTGGCCAACCAGATTGGCCTTGCCATCGTCACCCTGGCCTGCAAAGCCGGAGTACAGGCCCTGTGCATCGCGGCGCGCACCGTGCCCATCAGCCCCATGGCCGCAGCTCCCAGCCGCAGCAGCGCACGCCGTGGTGGCGGCGCGCCGGATGTCAGGTGTTGGGCCATGGCTTCAGAACATGGTGTTGTCGTTCTTGGCCGTTTCGGGCACCGGCTGCATCACGTCCCAGTGCTCGACGATCTTGCCGTTTTCAAGGCGGAAGATGTCCACGATGGCCGTGCCGCGCTCGTCGGGCGTGGGCTTGGCATGCACGTGCAGCATCACCAGATCGCCATCGGCCATCACGCGCTTGAAGCTGCTGCTGCGCTGGGGGTACTTCTCCTTCAGGAACTTGATCAGGCCCACCACACCCTCCACGCCGTCGGGTGCGGTGGGGTTGTGCTGAACGTAGCGCGCGCCAAGGTAACTGCGCGCGACGTCGACGTCAAATTTCACCAAGGCAGCTTCGTAGAACGCCAACACGATTTTCTTGTTGGCCTCACCCACGGCGTCGGCGGCTTGCGCCCCCAGCGGGCTGGCGATGAGGCAGGCCGTGATCAGTACGCGAAGCAAGGCGGAAGGTTTCATGAAGGCGCTCACTGGTTGAAAAAGACAAAGCTCACGCGCTGTGCTGCGTCAGCCGCCCAGGGCGCTGGCGCTGACCCAGATGCCGTGAAAGCCCTCATGCACACGGCAAGGAAACTTGATGGTGGCGACCGGCCCGCGGTCGAGGTGCAGGGCGTCCAGGATCACCAGGTCGGTGCGGTTTTCGGCGCGCCGGCCCACCATGGTCAGCATCCAGCCCACGCCTTCGGGTGCGTCGGCGCCGCGCGGCACGAAGCACGGTTCTTCGGGTGCCGAGTCGGGCCCGGCGTAGTAGTAGCGCAGCTGGTCGGCCGCCTCGTCGTAGTGGCTCAGGCAGGTGAACGGCGGGCCTTTGGGCCCCAGCGGCAACATCGGCCCCAGCGCGGGGTTGTTGGTGCCGAACCAAAAGTGCCGCGCCCGCTTCATCGCAAAGCGCGGGTCGATCACCGGCATCTCGCCGACCTGCTTGATGAGGCGCCGGATGCTGAAGGTGTCTTCGGGTTGCGAGAGGTTCAGTGACCAGCGCTCGCCAAAGGGCGGCATTTCCTTGGCGCCGGGGTTGTGGATGTCGGGGAACTGGCTGAGCCAGCCCGAGCCCGTGATGAAGTGGTCCAGGTGCAGCACCGTGCCCTCGCCCTGCGCTTCTTCCCAGGCATTGAAGGTGTGCGTCTGCATGGCCACCTGCGGGCAAGTGAACCAGCGGATGGCCTTCACGCCTTCGTTGCGCGGAATGACGCCGACCATCGTCTTTTTGCTGCTGTCCCAGTGCCAGTAGGGCTCGCCCTTTTTCACACGCTCCCAGTCACAGACCATGGGGCAGATCACGAAGGCGATGTGGTTCCGGCTGACCAGGAAGTCATGCACCATCGAGCAATAGGGCGCGGTGAAGGTTTCGCTGCGCGTGAACCGGCCCTGCGGCGAGATGGTGAACAGGTCGATCTCGGCGCTGGCCTGGCCCGACGAGTTGTAGGCAAAGGCGATGCACTCGCCAGTCTCGGGGTCGAGCTTGGGGTGGGCGGTGAAGGTCTTGCCTTTGAGCTGGCCCTGGAAGTCGCATTCGCCCAGCGTTTGCAACGTTGCCGGGTCCAGTTCATAGGGGCGGCCCGACTCCTTCAGCGCATACAGCTTGCCGTGATGCCACAGCACCGAGGTGTTGGCGGTGTTGTTGTCCTGGCCCGCCACTTCGGGGCTGTCGGTGAAGGGGTTGCGGTAGGCGCCGAACAGGGCGCGGCGCGCCTGGTGTTCGAGCTCGAACTTGGTGGTGCGCACGTAGCGCGTCATCAGATCGGCATGGCCGTTGTCGAAGCGCACGCTGTGCACCATGCCGTCGCCATTGAGAAAGATGTCCTTGCCCAGCAACGGCGGGTAGCGGGGGTCGGCGCTGTTGCGGAAGTAGGCGCCGTTGAGTTCGGGCGGGATCGAGCCCAACACTTCCAGGTCGCGCACTTCGCCCTCAATGCGCACGGGTGCTGCATAGCCGCGGTAAATCAACTGGTCCGGGAACTGCATGCCGCGGCAAGGGGGTGTGTCGCTCAGGTTCATGGCTGTGGCTCTTTTTTTACGGATGGTGGGCAGGCCGGTCTTTGAGCGCCCTACACAAACATCTTCAACAAGCCCAGGCTGGTGGGCGGGCGCGGAATGGAAAACGACACGTCCTTCCAGTCAGCCGCCGCCGGCCGCGCCAGGCAGCGCTGGTGCCAGGCCTGTACGTGCGGCCAGTCGCCCAGCGCGATGCCGCATTGGGGCGCCAGGTCCATCACGGTGGCCACGTTCAGGTCGGCCACGGTGAAGCGCCCGCCCAGCAGGTGGCCGTGCTGCGACAGGTGTGCGTCCAGCACCTTCAGCGGCCGGTCCAGCTTGGCGATGGCCATCAAGGCCTGCTCTTCATCACGCTCGTCTGGTGCAAACAGCTTGCGGTTGGCGCTGGCCAAGAGCAGCGGCTTCTCCACCTCGGTCACGACCCAGAAGCCCCACTGCGTGGCCAGCGTGTCCTCGCGCAAATCGGCCGGGGCCAGCGCGTAAGGCGCGCCGCCGTACTTCTTGGCCAGGTACAGGTTGATGGACATCGACTCGCACAGCAACAGGCCGTTGTCGTCCAGCGCTGGAACGCGGCCATTGGGGTTGATTTGCAGAAAGGCGGGCTGCCGGGTGCTGCCGTCCATGAAGTGCGTGGGCACATGCGCAAAGGGCAGCGCCAGCTCCTTGAGCATCCACACCACGCGGTGCGCGCGCGATGCCATGGCGCCGTAGAGCGTGATCATCGAGTGGCGTTGCGATTCATGGGTTTGACTGCACAGGCGGGTTGCGCTTTGGTGGCACGAACCTTATGCCGCGGTGGTTATCATGAAAAGCAGTTTGCAAAGATGATCTTCATCAGGCAAACCGATACCTCCAGCCTGAACCCATGCGACTCGACCGCTTCGATCTGAACTTGCTGGTGGTGCTGGACGCGTTGCTGGAAGAGCGCAACGTCACCCGGGCCAGCGAGCGCCTGCATGTGGGCCAGTCGGCAGCCAGCGGCGCGCTGGCGCGGCTGCGCGAGTACTTCGGTGACGAATTGCTGGTGCCGGTGGGGCGCCGGCTGGCCCTGACGCCGCTGGCGCAAAGCCTGGTGGAGCCAGTGCGCGACACCCTGCTGCGCGCGCGCGCCACCCTGGCGCTGAAACCCGGCTTCGACCCTTTGACCGCCGAGCGGCGCTTCGCTGTGTGTGCGTCCGATTACGTGGTCACGGTGATGCTGGCGCAGGCCGTGCAGCGCCTGGCGGCGCAGGCCCCAGGCGTGGCGCTGGATCTGCGGTCACCGCCGCAAGATGTGGTGGGGTCGTTCGAGCGCGGCCACATCGACCTGATGGTCATGCCCGAGCAGTACGCCAGCCGGCTGGACCACCCCCAGCAGCCCCTCTTCAACGACACCCAGGTTTGCATGGTGTGGACGGAACACGCCATGATCCAAGACCGGCTGACCATGGACACCTACATGGACATGGGCCATGTGGCCGTGCGCCTGGGCAACGAGCGCAGCGTGTCGTTCGAGGAATGGTTCTTGCCGCGCACCGGTCGCCAGCGGCGCATCGGTTGCAGTGTGGACAACTTCGCCGCACTGCCGCAGCTCGTGATCGGCACGCAGCGCGTGGCCACCCTGCACCGGCGCCTGGCCGAGCACTTCGCCAGGCATCATGCGCTGCGCTTGCTTGAGGCACCGTTTGACATGCCAGCGTTGACCGAGGTCATGGTCTGGCCGCGCCACCTGCAACACGACCCGGCGCATGTGTGGTTGCGCCAGCAATTGGCGCAAACGGCAGTGGAATTGACAGGCGCAGGCAGGTCTCTGTGATAACCATGCGAGACGGTTTTTGGCAGCGCGGCCCGCTGGCCACGGGGCTTGCGGTGGCCTTTGCGGCCGGCGTGCTGGCGATGGCGCTGCGCGCTGTGGTTCATCCGCTGCTTGGCGATGACCTTCCGTTCATTTTTCTCTTCCCGGCGCTGGTGTTCGTGACGCTGCGACGCGGGGTCGCCCCGGCCCTGCTGACCATCCTCGTGGGCGCTGTCTGGGTTGCAGTGCCCCACTTGCCACCGAGCATTGCGCGAGAACACCTGCTCGCAGGCCTTGGCGGCTTCGCGTTCGCCGCTGTCTTGACGTGCCTGGTGTGTGCACAGTTCGCCACGCGTCAGTCGCTTGCCGACGAGCCCTTGGCGCCAAACGTTGAAGCTCCACTGTCGCGCTGGTTGCGCTCGGTCATTTGGGGCGTGGCTGGGGTGTCACTGATCGCGTTTGCCGGCGTTTGCTGGTGGAGTTTTCAGCAAGCCTTTGCCGAGGGCCGGGCCAGCGTCGTCCACAACAACGGCGTGGTGGCACAGCATGCGCAGCGCAGCTTCGCACTGGCCTCGGAACTGGCCGAACTCGCCAAGCAGATCACCGGCGTGCCAGACGATGAACTGCGTGCGAGCGAAGCCAAATTCCACACGCGGCTGCGCGACATCACCATCGGGCAACCCGCCGTCCTGGCCGTCACGGTCATCGACCGCGCAGGGCGCGTGCTCGTGAGCAGCGCGCGGTTTCCGGTCGATGTGACGCTCGACATGACGGATCGCGACTACTTCAAACAGCACCGAGCGTCAGCGCAGTCGTCGTTGCGCATTTCAGGCCTGCTGGAAGACCTGCCCACCGGGCAGCCGGCCTTCAACGTGACCGTGCGGCGCAACGGGCCCAACGGCGAATTCAACGGCGTCACCGCGGTGAGCCTCTTGCCGCAGTATTTCCAGCGCTTCTACGAATCTTTGTCGAGCCAGGTGCGCGGCCAGAACACCTACTTGCTGCTCCTGGCCGACGGTTCATTGTTGACGCGGTGGCCGCCGCCGACCGAGGGCACCGAGCGGATGCCGGCCCGCAACGCCCTGACGCCGGTGCTGCAGGAGGGGCGGTCTAGCGGCGTCGTCGAGTTGACATCGAGCTTCGACAACGAGCGCCGCATCGTGAGCTACCAGCGCATCGGTGACTTGCCCGTCTATGTCACGGCGGGGCTCAGTGAAACCACGGTGCTGGCAGGCTGGTACCGATTCAACTGGATGCTCTCGGCCTTCTTGCTGCCGGCAACCATCGGCCTGGCTTATGTGTCTTGGTTGGCGATGCAGCGCACGCGCCGGTACGAGCGCCTTTGGTGGCAATTGCAGGGCGAGATGGAGCG
>JANMYI010000687.1:0-2081 GCA_031381955.1 Burkholderiales bacterium | reverse complement strand
CGCCTTCCAGCAACACGAAAGCACGCGCGCGGCCACACCCTTGCCGCCCGGCCCGTTCAAGCCGCTGCTGGCCGCGCTGCACGGCTTGCAGCAGCAGGCGCTGCCGCACATGCGCATCCGCACCGCGCTGGTCACGGCGCGCAGCGCGCCGGCGCATGAGCGCGCTATCCGTACCCTCATGACCTGGCAGATCGACGTCGATGAAGCCATGTTCCTGGGCGGCCTGCCAAAGGGCGAGTTCCTGCGCGAGTTCGAGCCCGATTTCTTTTTCGACGACCAGACCGGCCATGTCGAGAGCGCCGCCGCGCATGTGCCCGCCGGGCATGTGGTGTCGGGCGTGGCTAACGTTTGACGTGAGTTGATTGAATCAACTCGTGTTGAATTGAGCCGCTGGAATCAACTCATGCGATAGCGCCGCAAGCGGTCCAGGTCGAGCACCGTCACGCCACCGTAGGCGACCTCGATCAGGCCTTCGCGCTGCAACACGCTCAAGGCTTCGTTCACACGCTGGCGCGACAGCCCCACCAGGTAGGCCAGCTCTTGCTGCGTGATGCGCAGCACGCCGCTCAGGCGCGGGTACAGCACGGGGTGGAACAGCGCGGCCAGGCTGCGCGCCACGCGGCCGTCGGGATTGGGCATGCGGTCGATCTCGCGCGCGCCGATGAACTGGCCCAGCCGCTCGTTCAGTTGCTGGGTGATGAAGCGGTTGAACGGGATGCTGCGTTCAAGCAGCCAGTGAAAAGTGTCCACGCTCAAACCCGCCACCACGCTCTTGCGCAAGGCCTGGATGTTGTAGCGGTAGGCCTCGCGCTTGATCACCGTGCCCTCGCCAAACCAGCCGCCCGGTGGCATGCCGGTGAAGGTGATGGGAATGCCCAACTCGGTGTCGCTGCTCATCTTCAGCAGGCCGTCGAGCACGCCGAACCAATACGTCACCGGCCGGCCCACGCGGCACAGCAATTCGCCGGCGTCGACCTGCACCACGAGCATGTCGCTGGCCGCGCGCTCCTGCTCCTCCAAGCTCAGGTCGCGTAGCCACGGCACCTCGGCCAACTCCTGCACAGACAACGCACGCGAGCGTTCCAATAGCTTGCGGGCTGACGCAGCACTGACGTTGGACATGCGATATCGCTAGGGAAAGTCTTAGGTCAAACGAGGCGCAGATTGTCGTCGTAACGACAACATGGCGTCAAACTTGAGACTACATTGCGAGCCGGCCCGTCGTGCCCCCACGCCGGTGTCAAGGCACGATGCCCGCTTCGGAGACATTCGCTTGCGCACCACCTTCCCTCGCCTGTTGCTGGAACACGCCGCCAAACGGCCGATGAGCCCGGCGCTGCGCGAGAAGGAATACGGCATCTGGCAAGCCACGAGTTGGGCGGCGCTGGCAGAGTTGGTGCGCCACCTGGCCTGCGGCCTGGCCCAGGCCGGCCTGAAGCGCGGCGACCACATCGTGGTGATCGGCGAGAACCGGCCGCGGCTGTACGCCACCATGCTGGCCGCGCAGGCGCTGGGCGCTATTCCCGTGCCGCTGTACCAGGACGCGGCGGCGCAGGAATATGTCTTTCCCATCAACAACGCCGAGGTCTGCTTTGCGGTGGTGGAAGACCAGGAGCAGGTCGACAAGCTGGTCGACCTGCGCACGCAGTGCCCGCAGTTGGCCAACCTTTGGTATGACGACCCGCGCGGCCTGCGCAGCTACAGCGTGCCCGGCCTGGCGTCGGTGGATGCACTGATCAGCGCTGGCCAGGCCCGGCATGCCGCCGAGCCCGCCTTCTTCGACCAGCAGGTACAGCAAGGCCAGCCCGATGATGTGGCGGCCATGTTCTTCACCTCGGGCACCACCGGCAACCCCAAGGGCGTGGTGCACAGCCATTTCACGCTGATCGACCGCGCCGCTGCCGGTGCCGCGTTTGACAAGCTCACCGCCGCCGAGGAAGTGCTGGCCTACCTGCCGCCGGCCTGGATCGGCCAGAACATTTTTTCGTATGCGCAGTGGCTGGCTTGCGGCTACGTCGTCAACTGCCCGGAGAGTGCAGCCACGGCGTCGATCGACCTGAAGGAAGTCGGCCCGACCTATT
>JANMYI010000670.1:0-18376 GCA_031381955.1 Burkholderiales bacterium | reverse complement strand
CACGCGTTGCACCAGCAGCACCGCCATCACCAACGATGCTGCCAGCGCCAGGCCGCTCAAACCTTGCCACAGGCCCAGGCGCTGCCACCACGCGGGCAGCGCGGTGTGCGGCCGGGCCGCAGGCCGGGGCGCGGCCGGTGCGTGCCGTGCGGCACTGGCCTGGATGCGCGCCCACAGGCTCGGTGGCGGCTCGGCCGCGACGGCCATGCCGGTGAGGCCCAGCAGCCGGTCTTGCCAGCCGTAGACCAGCGCGCGCAGCGTGGCGTCTTGTTCGAGTGCGCGGGCGAAGGTTGCGCGTTCCTCGTTGCCCAGGGTGCCCAGCACAAACTCGCCGGCCGCGGCGGCGCGTTCATCGGCGTTGGCCAGGTCGATCAAGCCATGCACTCCTTCAGGCTGGCCAGGCTGCGCTTGATCCATGACTTCACCGTGCCCAGCGGCGTGCTCGTGCGCTGCGAAATTTGTTCATGCGTCAGGCCGTCGACGAACGCATGCACCACGCAGGCGCGCCGGTTCGCGTCGAGCCGCTCCAGGCAGCGCTGCAACGCCTGGGTGTCCAAGCCGCGCTCGTCGTCGTCGGCCAGTTTGGCCTGTTGCTGATCGGACAGGGCCGTCAGCTCATCGCTGTCCAGCGCCTGCTCACGCACGCCGCGCCGCACCACGCCCAGCGCCTGGTGGCGCACGATGGTGTAGATCCAGCCCCGTGCCGAGCCCAACGCCGGCTGGAAGCTGGCCGCGTGCTGCCAGACCTGCAAGAACGAATCGTGCAGCACATCTTGCGCCAGCGCATGGTCGCGCACGATGCGCTGCGCCACACCCAGCAACCAACGCGATTCGCGCTCGTAGATCATGCGCAGCGCGAAGTGTTCGCCACGGGCACAGGCGGTCACGGCGGCTTCGTAGTCAAAGGCTGCGGGCATGGTGGGCATGGGGCAAACGCGGTCTCATGTGCGGTCTCAAGTGCGGTCTCAAGTGCGGGGCTGGCGCGGAATCTAGCAGCACGCGCACAGGGGCGTCAGGCGGGTTTCCAGAACACGTAGTCGGCCTGGTAGCGCACCACTTCCTTGCTGCCCAGCGCGGCGGCGCTGCACGGCAGGGCCGGCGCCACGCCGCCACGTGTGGCCACGCGTTGCACGAAGGTCACGCCACTCATCGCGCCGCTGCCCATGGCCGGGTTGGCCTTGACCAATTGCAGCGGGATGTTGCCCGCGCCGCCCGGGGCCACGGCCAGCTGTGCGCCGGTGAATTTCGAACCGTCATTGGCTTCCCAGGTGGCGGGTGGGCCGTAGTAGGTGCCGAGCTTGGTGCCCTGGCGGCTGTTCAGGTCAGCCTTCGGGCCCACGAACACCCATTCGAACACGCCAGCGGCGTCGGCCTTGGCGCGGCATTCGTAGGTGATCTGTCCAACGCCCACGGTTTCGAGGGTCACGCGGTGGCCTGCCGGGACCTTGACGGTATCGGCCAGGCCGGATTGGTCGAAGCTCGGTGGCGTGACGGCGCAGGCCGAAACCAGCGCGGCCAGGGTGATCGTGAAAGAGGTGCGGGTGAGTGTGTGCATGGTGCGGCTCCTGTGGTGGTGAACAGGCTGGGGATGAGGCCAAGGCCCACACCCAGCCCAGTGGCGTGCAACGCTGAAACCTGAGAACGCGCCTTGCGAGGTGTGCTGCCCGGTTTCTCGTTCAGCGTTACAGCCACTAGTTCCCAGCGGGCGCTGTGGATGCACCGGCAGCAGAAATGTTTTGCTGATGTGGCGCGGTTGGCTTCCACGCCCGCCAAGCGCACGCTGCTGTCTGGGCACCTCGCGCCCAGCAGCCCGATGCTCAGCCCGTGCTGCGCTGCGCCTTCTCTTGCTCGGCGCGCCCGCGCACCAGCGCCTTGGCTTGCGCCCAGTCATCAGCCGTTAACTTGCCCAAGGCGGCAAAGGTGCTGGGCGCGGCAAGGTGGTGGCCGCCGTCGATGGCGATGTTCTGGCCCGTGAGGTAGTCGCAGCCATCGGCTTGCAGGAAGATCAGCAGGTTGCACAACTCCGGCATGCGGCCGAAGCGCTGCATCGGCACTTCGTCGCTGGATGCGGCGCCCACATTGGCCTTCGGAATGGGCGCCAGTTTTTCCCACGCGCTCTCTGTTGGGAAGGGGCCGGGCGCCACGGCGTTGACGCGGATGTTGTGCCGGCCCCATTCAACCGCCAATGACATCGTCATCGCATGCACTGCCGTCTTGGCCATGGTGCTGGGCAGCACATAGGCCGAGCCGGTCCAGACCCAGGTCACGAGCATGCTCACCACCGAGCCCGGCAGGCCCTGCGCGATCCAGCGCCGCCCGCAAGCCAGGGTGCTGTGCAAGGCGCCGTCCATCACCGTGGAGCGCACGGCCTCGAAGCCTCGCGGGCTGATGTCGATGCTGGGCGAGATGAAGTTCGCGGCGGCGTTGTTAACCAAACCGGTGAGCGGGCCGCCGGCCCAGATTTTTTCAACCATGGCGTCGATTTGTGCCGCATCGCGCACATCGCAAATGTGGTGTTCAACGCTGCCGCCATGCAGCGCCGCGGCCTTCAGTTCGGCCACCGCCTCTTGCAGCACGGCTTCGCGCCGGCCGCAAATGAACACCGCCGCGCCGTGTGCCACGAAGGCGCGAGCGAGTTCCTTGCCCAGGCCCGTGCCGCCGCCGGTGATGAGAATGCGCTTGCCGCTCAGGACATCGGCGCGGAAGGTAGACGATGTCATGTGCGGGCCTTGTTCAGGTGGGGTTGATGCCGGCCACATCCGCGTGCTTGTGCGGCTTGTGCTGGGCAAAGAGGTGGCGGCCGATGATGTGCTTCATGACCTCGATGCTGCCGCCGGCAATCTTCACCACGCGCGCATCGGCATAGGCGCGCGCGATCGGGTATTCCCACATATAGCCCCAGCCGCCGAAGAGTTGCAGGCATTCATCGACCACCTTGCAGTGCAGGTTGGAAAGCCACATCTTGGCCATGGCGGCGTCGATCGCGTCGAGCTCGCCCTTCATGAACTGGGCAATGCATTTGTCGGTGAACTGGCGGCCCACCACGGCCTCGGTGTGCAACTCGGCCAGCTTGAACTGGGTGTTCTGGAATTCGCCGATGGTCTTGCCGAAGGCCTTGCGCTGGGCGGTGTACTCGATGGTGTACGCGATCACCGTTTCACACACCGTGGCCGAGCGGATGGTCTGCGCCAGCCGCTCCTGCGCCAGCTTGGTCATCATCAGCTCGAAGCCCTTGCCCTCTTCGCCCAGCATGGCACTGGCCGGCACGCGCAGGTCGTCGAAGAACAGCTCCGAGGTGTCTTGCCCCTTCATGCCCAGCTTGCGCAGGTTCTTGCCGCGCCTGAAGCCGGGCAGGTGCGTGTCGACCAAGAACAGCGTCACGCCCTTGGCGCCGGCCGCGCTGTCGGTCTTGGTGGCCAGCACGATCACGTCGCACAACTGGCCGTTGCTGATGAAGACCTTCTGGCCGTTGATGACGTAATCGTCACCGTCGCGAACCGCCTTGGTGCGGATGGCTTTCAGGTCTGAGCCCGCATGCGGCTCGGTCATGCCGAGTGAGCCGATGGCTTCACCGCGCACCATCAAGGGCAGCCAGCGCTGCTTTTGTTCTTCACTGCCAAAGCTGGCGATGTAGGTGGCCACCAGGTCGCAATGAATCATGAAGCCCGGGCCGGAATAGCCCGAGCGCGCCATCTCTTCGAACACCACCACGTCGAACAAATAGTCAGCCCCGGCGCCACCATAGGCTTCGGGCACGGTGCAGCACAGCAGGCCCGCCGCGCCGGCCTTCAGCCACAGTTCGCGCGGCACCATGCCCGCTTGTTCCCACTGGTCGTGGTGCTGGCCAATTTCGTTGGCGATGAAGCGCCGCACCATGTCGCGGAACGCTTCATGGTCTTCGTTGAACAGCTCGCGTTTGAACACTCTTTGCCTTCAGTAAGACTTGGGAAGGTCAAGCACTTTTTCGGCGATGAACGACAAAATCATCTGTTCCGTTACCGGTGCGATGCGGGTGATGGTCACCTCGCGCAGCAGCCGCTCGACGTGGTATTCCTTGGCATAGCCGAAGCCGCCATGCGTCAACACCGCTTGCAGGCAAGCCTCAAAACCGGCGCGCGCGCCCAAGAACTTGGCGGCGTTGGCTTCGGCGCCGCAGGGTTGCTTCTGGTCGTACATCCAGGCGCCCTTCAGCGTCATGGCCCAGGCGGCTTCGAGCGCCATCCAGCGTTCAGCCAGCGGGTGCTGAATGCCTTGGTTCTGGCCGATGGGCCGGTCAAACACGATGCGTTCGCGCGCGTACTTCGTGGCCCGGCGCAGCGCGTCTTGGCCGATGGCAATGGCCTCGGCCGCCACCAGCAAACGCTCGGGGTTCAGGCTGTGCAAGATGTAGCTGAAACCCTTGCCTTGGGCGCCGATCAGGTCTTCGTCTGGAATGAACAGGCCGTCGATGAAGATCGCGTTGCTGTCCACCGCCTTGCGGCCCATCTTGGGTATGCGCCGCACTTCAATCTTGCTGCGGTCCAGGTCGGTGTAGAAGATGCTGATGCCGTCGGTGGGCCGTGCGCAGTCTTCCAGCTTGGTGGTGCGCGTGAGCAGCATGATCTTGCTCGCCACTTGCGCGGTGCTCGTCCACACCTTCTGGCCATTGACCACATAGCCACCGGGCACCTTTTGCGCGAAGGTCTTGATGGCCGTGGTGTTCAAGCCGGCGTCGGGCTCGGTGAAACCAAAGGCGCATTGATCAACGCCCTGCACCAGGCGCGGAATCCAGCGTGCCTTTTGTTCCGGCGTGCCGAACACCACGATGGGGTGCGGGCCGAACAGGTTGATGTGCACCGTGCTGGCCGCGGCCATGCCGCCGCCGTGGCTGGCCACTTCATGCAGCATGACCACGGCCTCGCTCACGCCCAGGCCGGCGCCGCCATATTCAGTGGGCATGGTTAGGCCCAGCCAGCCGGCTTGGGCAAAAGCGCGGTGGAACTCGCGCGGGAATTCACCGTCTTCGTCACGCGCCAGCCAGTATTCATCGTCAAAGCGCTTCATCACCGCGGCCACGCCTTCGCGCACGGCACGCTGGTCTTCGCTGACAGTGAAGTCCATGGCTAATCTCTCTGAGCCAGGGTGCGCAGGGCCTGCGTGAGGTGCGGCTTGTCGATCATCGCGCCATCGAGGTTCAGCGTACCGGCATCGGGCTGTGCTGCGAAAGCATCAACGATGCGCTGCGCATGCGCCAGCTCAGCGCTGCTGGGCGAATAGGCTTCATTGAACACGGCCACTTGATCTGGGTGGATGGCCATGCGGCCACGGTAGCCGCGCCGGCGCGAGGCGCGGCTGCTGGCCACCAGGCCGGCGGTGTCGCGGAAGTCGGCGTGAATGGTGTCGATGGGCGGCACACCGGCTGCCGCGGCCGCGCACAGGCACAGCGAGCTGGCCAGTTCGTACAGCGGCGAGTACGCGCCGTTCTCGTCGCGGTTGGCCAGCGCGCCAATGGCGGCGGACAAGTCTTCCGCGCCCCAGGTCACCGCGGCCAAACGAGTGAGAGCGTGCGGCATGCTTTGCGCAAAGCTGCCCATGTTGAGCATGGCCGCCGCGGTCTCGGTGGCCACGGGAATGATCTTCACCGTGCCGGCGTTGATGCCCGCGCGTGCTTCCAGCGCATCCAGGCAATAGCCCAGGCGCAGCACGTCGGCCGCGCTGTTGGGTTTGGGCAGCATCACACCGGCCAGGCCGGGCACCACCACGGCTGCCAGGTCGGCCATGGCACCGGCGGTATCGAGCGGGTTGATGCGCACAAAGAGCTTGGCGCTCATGCCGGCAGCTTGCGCCGTGATGAACTCGGCCGCCATGCCGCGCGCCACGCTCTTGCGCGATTCGGCCACCGCGTCTTCCAGATCAAGGATCAACACATCGGCCGGGCTGCCCAAGCCCTTGGCGAGCTTGCGCTCGCTGTCGGCCGGCACAAACAGCAGTGAGCGCAATTTCATGATGTGGGCTTCCTCAACATCAGAGCCTGGCGTGTGCACACACACACCTCTTCACCGCGCTGGTTCAGCCCCTGGTGAAAGAAGGTGACGATGCCGGCGTTCGGGCGGCTCTTGCTTTCACGCAGCTCCTTCACGGTGGTGCGCGCATGGATGGTGTCGCCATGGAACACCGGCTTGGGGAAGCGCGTGTCGCTCATGCCGAGGTTGGCCACCGTGGTGCCCAGCGTGGTGTCTTGCACTGAAAGGCCAATCACCAGGCCGAGCGTGAAGATGCTGTTCACCAGGGGCTGGCCGAACTCGGTGCCCTTGCAGTATTCAGCGTCGATGTGCACCGCCGCCGGGTTGTAGGTGGCGGCGTTGAACCAGACGTTGTCAGCCTCGGTGACGGTGCGGCGTATCTCGTGCTCGAACATCTGCCCGACGCTGAATTCTTCAAACCAACGGCCTGCCATGAGCGTGTTCCTTTCGGGTTGCGGCGCACCACTTGCTGTCATCGTACGCATGCGTACTATAGCCAGTTCAGCGCACCGGCATGCCCGGTAAAACCAGCCGGTGGTCGCTGGCTGTGTCAGGCAGCAGCGGCCCGCGGCGGAACACGCCGCTGGCTCGCAGCGCCAGCACGCCATCGGCCCACACCAGGCCTTGCGAAAAGACCAGGTTCTTCGTCAGCTTCAACACCTCGGCCTGGCCTTGCACCCAACTGCCCATGGGGGCCGGCGCCATGAAATCGAATTGCAGGCTGATGGTGGGCAAGAAGGCGCGCGGGATGTCGCACTGGTAGTGCGCGGCGGTGGAAATGAGGATGTCGGTGAACAGGGCCAGCATGCCGCCATGGCAGGTGTTGCCGGGGTTCACGTGCTGCGGCAAGACGCGAAAGCCGAACTGCAAATGCGCTTCGTGCCAGCGCGCATACAGCGGCCCGTTGTGAATGGCGAAGGTGCCGCCAAGGTGCACGTGAACAAAGCCTTCCGGGGCCGCGGCGTCGGCGTCGTGAGGATGCGTCGGGTCGCTCATAACTGCCGCGCCATGTCGTCCCAGGCGCCGGCCAGCGCGGCGCGGTGCTCGGGTGCGGCGATGGCGATCAAGGCCTGGGCGCGGGCATGCAAAGACAAGCCACGCAGCTCGGCCACGCCATGTTCGGTGATGACGGCATCCACCAACGCGCGCGGCACCGTGCACAGCGCTTGCGCGCCGAGTGCCGGCACGATGCGCGAGACCGTGCCGCGCTTGGCGGTGGCGGCCAGGCAGATCAGCAGCCGCCCGCCGGCCGAGCCCTGCGCGCCCTGGGCGAAGGCTGGCATGCCGCCGGCGCCGGCCTGGAGGGTGCCGCCAGTGCGCTCGGCATTGACCTGCCCGAACAAGTCCACCTCAACGGCCGAATTGATGGCCACGAAGCGTGGCATGGTGGCGATGAAGGCCGGGTCGTGGGTGTGGCGCGTATCGGTCAACCACAGCCCCGGCCACTGCGCCGCAAATGTGTGCAAGCGCGCATCACCCAGCACCACGCCGGTGGTGATGCGGGCGTCGCGGTCCAACGCACCGGCGTGCCACAACTGGCGCGCCGCGCCCGACACCATGCCGCCGTGAATGCGCAGCCGCCGGTGGCTGGACAACGCGCCGGCCAGCGCCAAGGGCACCGAGCCGATGCCGAATTGCAGCGTGTCGCCGTCGCGCACCAGCGCGGCCACGTGGCGGCCGATGCGCGCTTCGATCTCGCCCACCGTGGCCTCACCGAATTCGAGCAAGGGCAACTCGGCTTCAATGGCCAGATCGAGTTCGCTCACATGCACGCGAAAGCTGCCCGCCGTGCGCGGCAGCAGCGGGTTCAGGTGCGCCACGCGGCGCTTGGCGCGTGGCCACACGATGGGCAAGAAGTCGCTCACCAGGCCGGCGCTGCACCAGCCCTGGGCATCGGGCGGCGTGAGCTGGGCGATGGCCACGTCGGGCGCCGGGCCATCGCTGTAGTGGCGCGCAATGCCGCGGTAGTCCAACGCCAACAACTCGGCGCGGCCGCTGCCGAGCGCGGCGCGTACGGCGCTGGACATGAAATGCGCTTCGAGCCGGGCCTGCGGGTGCAGGGCCAGGTAGTCGCTGCGGTCGATGCCAGGGAACTGCACGCCGCAGAAGGTGACGCCGGCAGCGCGTTCAGGGTCTGCCAGCAGTTCTTGCTGCAACAGCGCCGATTCGTTGCTCAGCGTGGGCACGAAGACGCGGTGCCCCGGGGCCAGCGCGTCAACCAGACGCCTCATCAGGCAACCTGCGTGCTGCGCACTGCGGTATTCGCCTTGGGAACGGCCCGGCGGCTCATGGTGTGACGGTGGCGCCAGCCGATTGCGCCCAGATCAAGGGCCCGCCGCTCCACGCCGGGGCCACACCGGCCAGGCAGGCGGCCACGTCCAGAAACACGGGGTCACCCGCGCCTGGGGCCGCGGCGCAATCGGCAGCGATCGCGGCTTGCTGCGTCAACGGCAGGCTGCGCAGGCGCGGCAACACCGGCAGCGGCCCGGGTGTGGGCCAGGCCAGGGCCCAGAGCTTCGCCGCCAGCGCCGCAGCGGCTTGGCCGGCCTGGCCCGGGGCGCCCACCACTTCGAGCACGCGGCCGTACTCGCCGGCCGGCGCCAGCACGGCCTGCGGCAACGCCGCCGCGGCAGCGGGCTCGTCAAACACACGCAGCGCCAGGCGCGTGCGTTCACCTTGCGCCACGGCGATTTCAAGCACATCGCCCGGCAGGTTGGCGCTCTCGCGCACGGGCAGCTTGAGCTTGCCCAAGGCCGCGGCCCAGGCGCTGCGGGCTGGGCTGATGGCACCGTGCTCGATCATTTCAATCGTTAGCCCTGCCGGCGCCGCCAACTCGCGCTCGGCGCGCAGCCGCTCCAGGAACAGCGTGCGGATCATGCGCGCGGCCACGGGGCTGAACGTCAGGCGCAGGAACTGGTTCATCTCCACCGCCGTGGCTTCAGCCAGCGGCAGGCGGGCGCCCTTCAAGACGCTGTCGCAAATGGCGCTGTAGGCCGGGTACAGCGCGAAGCGCTCATCGCTCACGCCTTGTTGCACGGCGATGCTGCGCGCCGTGGCCTCGCTCCACACCGGCACCTCGGCCTGCGCCAGGCGCTGGTATTTATCAGCCGCGCTGTAAGGCTGGCCGTGCAGCGAACGCGCCAACGCCTGCGCCTCGCCCAGCAACTGTGCCGCCGGCACCGCGGCGTTGAAGATGCCCAGTTCCACCGCCGCGGCCGGGTTGATGGGCCGCCCGCCGAGCAGCATTTCCATGGCCGCGGCAAACGGCGCCATGCGTGGCAGGCGCTGCGTGCCGCCGGCACCTGGCAGCAAGCCCCAACGCACTTCAGGCACACCGAGTTGGATGCGCGCGTCGTCAGCCACCAGGCGTTGCCGGCAGGCCAGCGCCAGTTCAAGGCCACCGCCCAGCGCAATGCCGTTCACCGCCGCCACCCAGGGCTTGGGCGACTTTTCAAGCCGCACGAACTGCCGCCCCAGCCGCCCGCAGGCCGCGAACATCTCGTCATGCGAGGCATTGCGCGCTTGCTCGGTGTAGCCGCGCACCATCAGCAAGTCAGCGCCGGCCAGGAAGCTCGCCTTGCCGGAAGTGATGACCACGCTGTTCACGCCGTCGTCTTGCTCGCAGCGGTCGAGCAACCGTTCCAGCCCATCCATCAGCCCGGCCGAAAACACATTCATCGTGCGCCCGGGCATGTTGATGCTGGCGGTGAGCACGCCATCGGCGCCCAGCGCGGTGCTGATGACCGCCGCGGGGTCGTCAACCTGCGCCGCCGCACTGGCCGCGCCGCCGGGCGGATTCATGAGCTGAACTTCTTGAAGTCCGCCTTACGTCGTTCGTTAAACGCGCGCACACCTTCCTTGCTTTCTTCGGTTTGGTAGAAGTGCTTCACGGTCTGGATGCCCTGGAAGCTGATGCCGCGGATGCTTTCGCTGTCGGCATTGAAGCTGCGCTTGGCGATGGTCAGCGCGGTGGGGCTCATCTCGTTGATCATGGCGCACCATTTGTCCACCTCGGCGTCGAGTTGGTCGTGGGGCACCACCTTGTTCACCAGGCCCATTTCCTTGGCTTCAGTGGCGCTGTAGCGCTGGCAGGTGAACCACATTTCGCGCGCCTTTTTTTCGCCCACGATGCGCGCCAGGTAGGCCGTGCCCCAGCCCGGGTCGACCGAGCCCACCTTGGGGCCCACCTGCCCGAAGCTGGCTTTTTCGCTGGCCAGGGTGATGTCGCAGATCGTGGCAAACACATTGCCCCCGCCGATGGCGAAGCCGGCCACGCGGGCGATGCTCACCTTGCGCAGGTCGCGCAGCGCGGTCTGCATTTCTTCGATCGGCATGCCCACCGTGCCACGCGGGCCGTACAGGCCGTCTTCGCTCAAGTGCACCTTCTGGTCGCCGCCGGTGCAAAAGGCCTTGTCGCCGGCGCCGGTGAGCACCATCACGTTGGCGCTGTGCTCTTCGTCGGCGCGGCGCAAGGCGTCGATCAGCTCTTCGAGGGTCTGGTTGCGAAAGGCGTTGTAGACCTCCGGGCGGTTGATGGTGATGCGCACCACGCCGTTGCTCACGTCGTAGAGGATGTCTTTGTAGCTTTTGGTCATGTCAGTCACTTGCCTTCCAGTGATATGAAGCGTTAAGCGCCGTGGCGGCCGATGATGGAAATGGCGCAGACATTCTGGTGCGGGTGGCCGCCCAGGTTTTGCGTCAAGCCACGATCCACCTGCTTGAGTTGCCGCCCGCCGGCGCGGCCGTGGATCTGCAAATAGATTTCGTACACCATGCGCAGGCCCGAGGCGCCGATCGGGTGGCCAAAGCATTTCAGCCCGCCGTCGGGCTGCACGGGCAGGGCGCCGCTGCGGTCGAACACACCGTCGAGCGCGTCGTGCACCACCCGGCCGGGCGCGCTGAATTGCAGGTCTTCCATCAGCACCGCTTCGGTGATGGAAAAACAGTCGTGCACCTCGGCCATGTGGATCTGCTCGCGTGGGTTGGTCACGCCCGCGCTCTTGTAGGCGCGCGCCGAGGCCTCGCGCGCGGTGGCGATGCTGGCGCCGTCCCAACTGTTGAAGCTTTGCTCCTCGCCGTTGCTGACCGACACTTCCAGCGCCTTGATGGTGATGAGCTCGGCGCCGGGCTTGAGCGCACGGGCAATTTCGGGCGTGGTAACGATGGCGCAGGCCGCGCCGTCACTCACGCCGCAGCAGTCGTACAGGCCCAGCGGCGCGGCAATGGTCGTGGCCTTGAGCACGTCATCCTCAGTCACCACGTTGCGCAAATGCGCCTTCGGGTTGAGCGCGGCATTGGCATGGCTTTTCACTGATATGTGGGCCATGGCGCGCTTGAGATCACTCATGGCCAGGCCATGCTTGGCGGCGTAGGCGCTGGCCAGTTGCGCAAAGGCGCCGGGCGCGCTGGCGTTGGGCAGCCACAGGTCGTTGGCCACGCCACGCGTGCGCACGGGCAGGCCGCCGTAGCCGGTGTCCTTGAGCTTTTCAACACCGAGCGCCAGAACAATGTCGTACGCACCCGAGGCCACCGCATAGGCCGCGCCGCGCAGCGCCTCGGTGCCGGTGGCGCAGGCGTTCTCCACTCGCGTGGCGGCAATGCGCGGCAGGCGCAAGGCCACGGCCAGCGGGCCGGCGGTCTTGCCCACGTTGTTCTCTTCCAGGCACACACCGAACCAGGCGGCTTCGATCTGCGCGGTGGTGACATTGGCGTCAGCCAGGGCTTCGTTGAAGGCCTCCAACATCAAGTCTTCGGGGCCGCAATCCCAGCGCTCGCCGAAACGCGAGCAACCCATGCCGAGGATGGCGACTTTGTCGCGTATGCCGCTTGCCATGTCAGTTTCCCTTGTCGCCACGCACGGGGGTGGCTTTCCAGAAGTAGCGCCGATAGCCGCGCAGGCGGTCGATGTCCTTCACGCGGTAGACCATGCGCACGGGCAAGCCGGTACGCAGTTCATCGGCATCGGTGTCAGCAAACTCCATCATGACGCGGCCGCCGCCCTCAAAGTCGATGTGACCAAACTGGAACGGCGGGTGCGGCGTGTACGACAAATAATCGCTGGTGTGCGACAGCACCTTGGCCGGTACATCGGCCAGGCTGAGCGGCACTTGCTGGTCTTGCGCGCGGCAGGCCGGGTTGACGCACAGGTGGCTCAAGGGGAACTGCACCGTGCTGCAAGCGCCGCAGCGGCCGGCTTGCAGGCGCGCCGCGCGGGCATGGTCGCGCCAGGCGGCGGTGAGCGCGGTCTTGTTGTCCATTTCGGCGCGCATGCCCCACTCCAGGTTCACCTGGCCCGTGAACGACAGCAGTTTCATGTAACTTTTCTCGCTGCGCCCGGCATCGGGCACATCGCCCGGGCACGGCGCGGCCGTGCGGCGCAGCAGCAAGGCGTCGCAGCCGCTGCCGAAGGCGGCCACCAGGATGAGTTCGCCTTCCTGGGCGCGGCGCAGCGCGATGTCGAGCATGGCCAAGGGCTGTGCGCAGCCCAGATCGCCACACACTTCATGCTCGGCCGAAACCAGCGTGGCCGCAGCCAGCCCCAGCCGTTTGGCCACCGCTTCGTTCACGCGCGCCAGCGGCGCGGGCATGGCAAAGTGGGCCACCTCGGCCGCCTTCACGCCGCCCGCTTCCAGGCAAGCCTTGAGCGTGCCCACGGCCAGCTTCATGTAGCCCTCGTCGCGCACCCAGCGCTCCTCCCAGCCGTAGTCGTGCTCCTGGCCGCTGGCGCGGAAATGGTCAACCAAGTCAGCGTGCAGGCTGCGGTGCGCCTCGAACGTGGCGATGGGCTGGCCAGCGCCCACCAGCGCGCCGGCAGCGCCGTCGCCAAATATCATTTCCTGCGCGCTGGCCGGGCGGCCGATACGCCGTTCGGCCGCCACCACGGCGTGGTGCGGCGCGCCCGGGCGTTGCAGCGCCGCGGCCAATTCGGTGAGGGCGGCGCGCGCGCTGCTGCTCACATCGCGCAGCACCGCTTGCTCGCCGAGCCCCAAAGCCGCCGCGGCAATGCCGGCGTTCAACCGCTCGGCAAACGGCAGCGTGGTGCTGGCCAGGCTGAGTTCATTCACGCTCGCGCCAGGCACGGCACGCAGCAGGGCGCGGCCGGCGTCCACCGCCATGGTCACGCTGTCTTCGTCCCAGTTGGCCAGGCTGCGCTGGCCCTTGGCCAGGCCGCGCAGGCCCGGCGCCATCCAGCGGTGCTGGGCCAGGATCTCGCTGCGCTCCAGGCGCAGGCGCGGCAGGTAACGGGTGGTGGCCAGCAGGCCGTGTGCGGTGGCAGTCATGGGCAGATACGAGTTGGAAACCAGGGTTTCAACGAGGGGCGGTGAGCCTCAATCCTGCTGTGATTGATGATACGCTAGTGAACGATAAAGCATGCAAGGCCCGGTGGCGATGGCCGCACGGGTTTCCCCGGAGCGCAAAGCGCATGGAGCACGGCGGAGACTGTCAATGAACCGAGTGAACACGGTCGAACTGCGTGCTTGGTTGCGCCGCGAGCGCGGCCTGGAGCTGGCAGACTACGAAGCCCTGCGCCAATGGTCGGTGCAAGACGTGGCGGCCTTCTGGCAGGCGATGTGGCAATACTTCGATTTGCGTTCGCCCACGCCGTGCACGCAAGTGCTGTCGAATGACGCCATGCCCGGCGCGCATTGGTTTGCCGGCACGCAGCTCAACTTTGCCGCGCAGTTGGTGCGCCACGCCCAGGCGAATGACGCCGCCGGCCAGCCGGCCATCGTGTTCCGCAATGAACGCATGCAGGCACAAGACCGCAGCCTTGAGATCAGCTGGCACACGCTGGTCGATCAGGTCGCGGCCCTGGCGGCCAGCTTGCGCGAAGCCGGCGTGCAGCAGGGTGACCGCGTGGCCGCTTATCTGCCTAACGTTCCACAAGCGGCGGTGGCTTTTCTGGCCGTTGCCTCGCTCGGCGCGGTGTGGAGCCTGACCGCGCCCGACATGGGCGTGGGCACGGTGCGCGACCGCTTTGCGCAGATCGCCCCCGTGATCTTGATCGCCTGCGACGGCACGGTTTACGGCGGCAAGGTGGTCGATCGCCGCGCCCTGGTGGCCGAGTTGCTGCACGAACTGCCCAGCGTGCGCACGCTGGTGCTGGTGCCTTATCTTGAAGACGCCGGCGCACCGGGCGGCCCGTTCGCGTTCGACGCCGGCGGTTGGGCCGGCGACGTGCGCCTGTGGAGCGAGATGTTGGCCACGCCGCAGCGCGTGGCGCCGGTCGATGTGCCCTTCGAACACCCGCTGTGGATCGTCTACAGCAGCGGCACCACCGGCTTGCCCAAGCCCATCGTGCATGGCCACGGTGGTGTCATCCTGGAGCAGCTCAAGTCCACCACCTTTCACCTCGACATCCACACCAGCGTTGGCACCGATGAGCGTTTGTTTTGGTACAGCAGCACCGGCTGGGTGATGTGGAATCTGGCCGTGAGCGTGCTGCTGTGCGGCACCACGGCTTGCATCTACGACGGCCACCCTGGCTACCCCGACACCACCACCCTGTGGCGTTTCGCGCAGGCCACCCGCGCCACTTTCTTTGGCGCCGGCGCGGCCTACTACACCGGTTGCGCGAAGGAAGGCCTGTCGCCGAAGAGCTTCATTGATGTCTCACGCATCCGCACCCTGGGCTCCACCGGCTCGCCGCTGCCGCCGCAAGCCTATGAATGGGGCACGCGCGAAGTGCGGGCTGATGTGTGGTGGGCTGTCATCAGCGGCGGCACCGACATCGCCGGTGCCTTCCTGGCCGGCTCGCCCGAGCTGCCCACCGTGCCCGGCGAAATGCAGGCCCGCGCGTTGGGTTCCGACGTGCAGGCCTGGAACGAAGCCGGCCAGCCGCTGATCGACGAAGTGGGCGAACTGGTGTGCGCCAAACCCATGCCGTCGATGCCGCTGTACTTCTGGAACGACAAGGAAGACAAGCGTTACAAGGAGAGTTATTTCGACAGTTACCCCAACGTGTGGCGCCATGGCGATTGGCTGCGCATCACGCCCACGGGCGGCGCCATCGTCTATGGCCGCAGCGACGCCACGCTGAACCGCCACGGCCACCGCATGGGCACGGCCGAGCTGTACCGCGTGGTGGAGGCCGCGCCCGAGGTGGTGGACAGTCTCGTGGTCGATATCGAATACCTCGGCAAGCCCAGCTTCATGCCGCTGTTCGTGGTGCTGCGCGCCGGCCTGGTGCTTGATGACGCGCTGCGTGCCAGCTTGAAGCAGCGCATCCGCACTGATCTGTCGCCACGCTTCGTGCCCGATGAAATCGTGCAAGTGGCCGAGGTGCCGCGCACCCTCACCGGCAAGAAGCAAGAGCTGCCGGTGAAAAAACTGATGCTCGGGCGCCCCCTGGCTGAAGTGGTGAACAAGGATGCCTGCGCCAACCCCGGCGCCTTCGATTGGTACGAAAGCTATGCCCGCGCTCGCGCCACGAATTCACCCGCAAGCTGACCGATCGTTCAAACAGAAAGCACCCGCCGCATGGCCACCACCGACCCGCACAGCATTGACTGGGAATTGCGCCTGGGTTTCTTGATCCACGACGTCTCGCGCCTGCGCCGCAGCGCATTCGACCGCTGCCTAAAACCCATGAGCGTGACGCGCTCGCAGTGGTGGGTGCTGGCGCACTTGTCGCGGCAAGACGGCATGACGCAGTCGCAACTGGCTGAAGAACTCGATCTGGGCAAGGTGGCCGTTGGCGGCCTGATCGACCGGCTTGAAAAAGGCGGCTTGCTGCGCCGCGAACCCGACGCCACCGACCGCCGCGTGAACCGCGTTTTTCTCGAACCCGTGAGCCAGCAGCTGATCGTGCGCATGCGCAAGCTCAACCACCGCATGAACGCGCAAATCTTGGCCGGCATCACCGATGCCAAGCTCGAAGCCTGCGCCGTCACGCTCGACGCCATCAAGCGCAACATCCTGGCCTATTTGCAAAACGGCGAGGCTTGAGCTCGGGTTTTGCTCTCACCCGGCGCGGCCTGCACCACAGCCAGTTGCATGCAGGTGGATGGCCGCGCGCCCAATGCCCGCGAACATGCTGGCAGTGTTGCCCTCAACGGCTTTCACCGGGCCGTGGCGCCGAATCTGTTTAGCAAGCCGTAGCGCGCTTTCAGGTTGGGGGCTTGGGGCTTCAGGCCAGCTCGCGGTAGAAGTAAGTGGTGCTGCACAGCCCGCCCTGCGGCCACAGGGCGTAGCCGGGAATCTCGCCCACGCGCTGCCAGCCCAGGCGGGCATACAGGCGCTCGGCGTCGCCGCCGGTCACGGTGTCCAGCACGAGCAGGCGCTTGCCGCACTCGCGCGCCAGCGCTTCGGCCGCGCGCATCAACGCCGCACCCACGCCCAGGCGGCGGGCGCGGCGGTGCACCAGCATCTTGGCCAGGTCAGCGCGGTGCGGCTGGTTGTCGGGCTGGGCCAACACGAGTTGCACGGTGCCCACGATGCCTTGCGCGTCTTGCGCCACCAGCAAGGCGCGCTCGCCCTTGGCCACCCCGGCGGCCACGCCTTGCCAGAAGGCCAGGGCCTTCGCCCTGGTTAACGGCAGCATGAAGCTGACACTGGCGCCGCCCTCTACACAGTCGACGAGCAGTTGCGCCAGGGCGTCTTGGTCCGCTGCGCTCACGCTTGCCAGGCGCTGGATATCGGGGCTGCTGCGCAGGATAGGGGCAGACATGTTTGGATTGAGTCGCGGTGTGGTCAGCGGATGACTGAGGCCGATGTGAACTGCATCGTTCAAGCACTTAGAAACGGGTTCTTGATCTGCACGCCACCATAGACCCCGCCGTGCTGCATATCTTCAGACAGCACGAACTGGCAGCCACTGGCGGCACCGGCTTGAACGATCAGCGCGTCGTAGTACGACAGGCCGTGCAGCACATGAAGATCGAGCGCGTTGGCAATCAGCTCGGGAGTTGTTGGTACCAGTTCGAAGCGACCATAGAAGTTCAAGCGTTCGCGGATCAGCGTGCTGGGCAGGTGCAGTTTGCGCAGCGCCACGTTCACGAATTCCTGCAGCACCTGGGTACACAGCACGGCCGTGCCGTTGCCACGCAGGGTGGTGATGAGTTCGATGGCACGTCGCTGCTTGGCCGGCTCGTCGGCCGCGTCGGCATACACCAGAATGTTGGTGTCGAGCAGGCTACGCACGGCGGTTGGCTTCGTCGCGGTCGAACTTCCAGCCGGCCAGGCGCCCGGGGGTGGCGCGTGCTGACTGCTCGAAAGCACGTAACTGCGCATCAAGCTGCTGGCTGCCGGCCAGTTGTTCGAGGTAGTCGCGCACGGCTTGGTTCAGGCTCTTCCCCAGTGCCAAGGCCGCCTTGCGTGCTTGTTCGGCAACCTGCTCGTCAACAGACAGCGTGATGTTCATATTTCGCATCTCAACTTAAGTGCGCACATATTACGTGTGCTGTCGTCGAACGGCAAGCCACCCAATGGACGAGTCAGGGCCAAATCGTTAGCAAACTCTCAATTAACTACATACTGATGATGAAAGCATGTGCTCACATTGAATCAAACCTTGATCCACCCACTCGCCGGCTCCATGGTCTTCTTCTCGAAGTCATACCTGACCATGCGCCCCACCGGAATTTGGTGCGTGCTCAGGTCAGCCAGCAAGCCGGTGGCGCCGCCGGTGTCAAAGTCTTTCATCGACTCCAGGCGGCCTTCATGTGCGGCAGCGTCAGCGGCTTGTTGGCCTTGATGCAGCGTTCGGCCGCTTCGGCAAAGATCATGCCGCTGAGCCAGGCGGTCATGTAGAAAGGCGAGATCGTCTTGGTTTCGCCGCGCGTGGCCTTGACTGCTCGTGCATGGCTTTGATCATGGGCGCGTCGGTCTCGTGGCCGTAGCGATACATCGCAATGCCGGTGAGCGCGCGGCGCAGCTTGGCCACCTCGGGCGTCACGTCCACGCCCGACTGCTTGGTCACGATCTCCGCCACGACGGGCAAGCCGAGCTTCTCAGCTCGCACCTTGCCGGCGGGAATGCCGTCCTTGCCGAATTCGGTGTCGGCGTACACATAGGCGATCTTCGGTTTTTCGGCGCTGCCGCGCGAACTGCGCGCGATGTATTCCCGATGTATTCCATCAGCAGCTCTTGCTGCCGCGGGTAGCTCGGGCCCGACGCAAAGTGGTGCGGCATGGACACTGGGTCGCACACGGCGGCGGCCAGCGACGGGCACGAGGTCATCATCGTGCCGCTGTCGATCGCGTCACGCGCCACGGCCTTGGCCCACTGCGTGCTGTCGCCATAGAAGAAGCTGGGCTTTTCGGCGGCGGTGATCTTCTTGAAAATGGCCACGCCCTGGTCGAGCTTGAAGCCGCTGTCTTCCCACACATAGCGCAGTTCGCGCTTCATGACGCCTGCGCCGGCTGTTGATGCGC
>JANMYI010000655.1:0-8627 GCA_031381955.1 Burkholderiales bacterium | reverse complement strand
GAACCGTTTGAAGGCGTGGCCCCGGCGCTGGCGCAACGCCTGGGCGAGGTGATCCATGCCCTGCAGGGCACGCGCCTGGCAGTGTTGATTTCGCATTCCGACGCGCACCACGGCGCCTCCATGTTCACGCGCCAGTACACCATTGAGCGCGGTGCCAACGCCAAGGATCGGGCATGACGGGCTGGACGCGGCCTCGCGGGCTGGTGACACGCGGCGCCATGCTGTTGGCCCTGTGTGCGCCGCCCGCCCACGCCCACCCGCACTTTCACTTCACCTACCAGTTCGAGCCCGTGGTGCAGGCCGAAGGCTTGAGCGGTCTGCGCGTGGTGTGGTGGGTCGATGCCCTGGCCAGCGCGCAGATCCGCCAGGCGGCCGATGTCAACCGCGACGGCCAGCTCGATGCCACGGAACTGGCCGCCTTTGCCCGCGGCAACGACCGGCTGATGCGCATGCAGCGCTACTTCATTTCGGCCCTGCCTGTGGGCGTGACCGCGCCGCTTGAATTTGAAGTGGCCGCCGCGCTCAGCGCCGAAGACCACACCGAGCGCGGCATCCGCCTGAGCTTCGAGCTGCGCTTTGCCGCGCCGGTGCAAGGCGGTGCGGTGCGCCTGCGCATGTTCGACCCGACCTGGAACGTGGCCCTCACGCCGCATGCCACGGTGCTGCCGCAGCCCGGCTGCCGCTCGCTGCGGCAAGACGCCACCTTGGCCACCGTGGGCTGGGGTGAACAGCTTGTGGCAACGATGCTCATTGAATGCCCGCCAGCGAACAGCATCCGGCCGCTGGCGCAGCTCAGAAACCCGAGCCGGACGCATGACCAGGAGACTCAAAAATGAAATGCACCACCGCATTAGCCGGCGCCGTGGCCGGCGCCTTGATGCTGGCCGCGTCGGCAGCGTCAGCGCAAGCCTACGAGAGTTGCCACCGCTCCAAGTACGGCCCGAATGACCAGCTCGGCGCCTTGAACACCCTGACCGCGGCGAAGACGCTGGAAGCAATGAAGCTGGTCAAGCGCGGCAAGGCCATCCGCATGGGGATTGAAACCAACAGCAAGACGCCGGCCTTCCCGCCGCGCACCTTCTCGGTCACCATCTTGCAACCGGGCCAGGAATACGGCCGCTCGCTGGGCGAGACCAAGACCAACTACAACGACGACATCATCATGGGCTGGGTGGGCATCGGCAGCCAGATCGACGGGCTGGGCCACATCGGCATCGACGGCGTCTACTACAACTGCGTCAAGGGTGCCGATTTCGTCACCGCCGGCGGCTTGAAGAAGTACGGCATCGAAACCGTGCCGCCCATTGCCACGCGCGGCGTCATCCTCGACATGGTGGGCCTGACCGGCAAAGATCCAGTGCCCGAGGGCACGGCGTTCAATCGCAAGGAAATTGACGCCGCCTTGGCGCGCCAGGGCAACATGAAGATCGGCAGCGGCGATGTGGTGATCTTCTACACCGGCTGGACCAAGCTCATCGGCAAGGAAGACGCGCGCTATGGCGGCACCGAGCCCGGCCTGGGCATCGAGGGTGCCCGCTACCTGGCCTCGCTGGGCGTGGCCATGGTCGGCGCCGACACCTGGGGGCTGGAAGTGCTGCCCTTTGAAGACCCGAAGAAAGTCTTCCATGTGCACCAGATCTTGCTCACCGAAAACGGCATCTTCATCCTTGAAAACGTGGTGGCCGAAGAAGCCGTGAAAGACCGCGTCTATGAAGGCCTGTTCACCCTGGGCCCGTCACGTGTGACGGGCTCGGTGCAGGCCATCATCAACCCGATCTTCTTGTACTGACAGCCCAGGGCAGGCCGGGCTTTCAGAGCCCGGCCTGCTTCAACACCGCCAGCACGTCCTTGAAGCGCTCGTGCCGGCAGTGGCCCAGCCACTCGAAGGCCACCATCTCCACGCTCACGATGCCGGCGCCGGCTTGGCTCAAACGTTGCATGGCCAGCGCATGGTGGCTGGCGCGGCGTGAGCCGCAGGCCTCGGCCACCACCCACACGTTCAGGCCCGCACGCAGCAGGCCCAGCGCGGTTTGCATCAGGCACACATGGGCTTCGCAGCCGGCGATCACCACCTCGCGCAGCGGCTGTTTGGCGGCGGCGTGCAGCGCTTCAACCAGGCCATCGGCACAGGCATCGAAATGCATCTTGGCCAGCGTGCTGCTGCAGCGCGAGCGCACCGCGTCATCGTTGGCGCCCAGGCTGGCCGGGTTCTGCTCGGTGCCCAGCACCGGCAAGCCCAGCAAGTGGGCGATGTCGGCCAGGCGCGCGGCATGCGCCACGGCTTCGGCGCCGCCGTGGATGGCCGGCATCAGGCGGCGCTGATAGTCCACCAGCACCAGGGCGCAGCCTTCGGGGTTGATCAGGTTCATGAGCGTGCATTGATGAGTTGAAGTCGCTTGCCTACTTTACTCACCCCCCGGGGCAGACGAGGTGTTCAAATCTTCGCTCCGCGACGAACGAGGCCTCACGATGAATGCCGCCCTGCCCACCCCCACCGCGCCCAGCAGCTTGATGAGTTCGGTCGACTACCGCGAGTCGCTGCGCCGCTATAAACCCACGGTGTACGTTGACGGCCAGTTGATCGAATCGGTGGCCGATGCGCCCTGCCTGGCGCCGGGTGTGAAGGCCCTGGGCGTGAGCTACGACTTCGCGCTCGACCCCGCGCTGGCGCCGCTGATGACGGCCGTGCAAAGCAGCAGCGGGCGGCGCGTGAGCCGCATGATGCACATCAACGAATCAGCCGGCGACCTGCTCAACAAGCTCGAAGCCGTGCGCCTGCTGTGCCAGGAAACCGGCTGCGCGCAGCGCTACCTGGCGCACGACGCGCTGAACGCCCTGGGCCAGGTGAGCGCGCGCATTGACGACGCGCGCGGCAGCACCGAACACCGCGCCCGCTTCCAGGCCTACTTGCACCGCGTGCAGGCCGAAGACCTGTGCCTGGGCATCGCCATGACCGACGCCAAGGGCGACCGTTCACGCCGCCCGCACCAGCAGGCCAACCCCGACACCTACGTGCATGTGGTGGCACGCAACGCGCGCGGCATCGTCATTTCCGGCACCAAGGCCATCGTCACCGGTGCGCCGTACATGCATGAGCTGTTGGTCATGCCGTGCCGCCAAATGAGCCGCGAAGACGCTGATTTCGCGGTCTGCTGTGCCGTGCCGGTCGACGCCCCCGGCATCACCATCATTGCCCGCCCCGCCGGGCGCCCGGGTGAAAAGCTGGAGCATGGCGCGGCGCTGTTTTCACGGCGCTACGGGCAGAGCACCGGCGTGGTGGTGTTCGACCAGGTCTTCGTGCCCTGGGAGCAGGTGTTCTACGCCGGCGAATGGGAGCATTCCGCGGCGCTGACCTACCACTACGCCACCCACCACCGCCAAACCTGCATCGGCGCGCGCGCCGGTTTTGGCGACCTGCTGATCGGCGCGGCCGCGCTGATGTGCGAGGCCAACGGCTTCGACCCGGGCCAGACCTCGAGCCTGCGTGAGCCCATGGTCGAACTGATCAAGATCACCGAAGGCTTCTACGCCTGCGGCGTGGCCGCCAGCGTGTACGGCGCGCCCGACCCGCACAGCGGCACCTACATGCCCGAGCCCGTGTTCGCCAACATCGGCAAGCTGCTGCTGGCCACGCAGATCTACGACATGCACCGCCTGGCGCATGAAGTCTCGGGCGGCCTGATCGTGGCCCTGCCCGGGCCCGATGAAGACCACAACCCGGCCACCGCCGCCACCTTGGCCGAGGTGCTGCGCGCCAACCCGGCCGTGCCCTACGACAAGCGCATTGAAGTGGCGCGCTTCATCGAAGACCTCACCGCGTCGTACCAGGGCGGCTGGTATTCGGTCATCAGCCTGCATGGCGGCGGCTCGCCCGCGGCCATGAAGCAGGAGATCTGGCGCCAGTACCCGGTGGGCAACAAGGTCGATCTGGTGGAACGCCTGCTCGACCGCGGCGTGCTCAACGACGAAACCCGGGCCATCACCCGCAACCGCCAGCCCGGGCGTTGTTGCGACACCGGCTGCACGCAGCCCGGTCAGCCGGTGATGGTGCCGCTGCCGGCACCGCACAAGGCCGGCGGCTGAAAGCGCATGCCGCGGCGGTATCGTGCGGCCCTTCAACACAAGGAGCCTGGTCATGAAAGTCGCTTTCTTCGGCACCGGCCTGATGGGCGCCGGCTTCGTGCGCCGCCTGCGCGCCAATGGCCACGAGGTGAACGTGTGGAACCGCAGCCCGGCCAAGGCGCGCGCGCTGCAAGAGCATGGCGCTCGGGCGTTTGATGATGCGGCCGCGGCACTGGCGGGCGCGCAGCGCATCCACCTGTCGCTGGCCGATGACGCTTCGGTAGACGCCGTGCTGGAGCCCCTGGCTGCAACGATCCAGAAGAGCTGCTGGATCATCGACCACACCACCACGGCCGTCACGCCCACGGCGGCGCGCGTGGCACGCTGGAACGCCCGCGGCCACACCTATGTGCATGCGCCGGTGTTCATGGCGCCGGTGAATGCGCTCGAAGGCACGGGGCTGATGCTCGTTTCGGGCGAGCAGACGCGGCACGACGCCTTGCTGCCGGCGCTGAAGGAAATGACCGGCAATGTGATGTACCTGGGCCCCGCGCCCGAGCGCGCCGCCGCGTTCAAACTCTTCGGCAACATGACGCTGATCGGCATCATGGGCGTGTTGGGCGACGTCAACCGCTTGGCCCATGCGGTGGGCATCTCCACCACCGATGCCTTCTCGTTGTTCAAAAATTTCAACCCCGGCCAGATGCTGCCCGCGCGCGCCGCGCGCATTGCCGGTGGCGACTTCACCTCACCTTCGTTCGAGATGAGCATGGCGCGCAAAGACGTGCGGCTGATGATCGAGGAAGCGCAAAGCCATGGCGTGAACCTGTTCGTGATGCCCGGCGTGGCCGCCATGTTCGACGCGGCCCTGGCCCGCGGCGAAGGTGCGCTCGACTCAGCGGCCGCGGCGCGCATGCCAATCTAAACATACGGTTAAACAGGACAGCCCAGCATGATCGAACACCACCTCGACATCGCCACCGCCGACGGCGCCATGAACAGCTTCGTGGTGCACCCCGAAGAAGGCGGCCCGCACCCCGTGGTGCTGTTCTACATGGACGCCCCCGGCAAGCGCGAAGAGCTGCACGACATGGCGCGGCGCCTGGCATCCGTGGGCTACTTCGTCGTGCTGCCCAACCTGTACTACCGCCGGTCACGCGACTATTTCTTGCGCGAACGCACCGAAGCCGGCATGACTGAGATGTTCACCCACATGGCCACGCTCAACGCCGCCACCACCGAGTGCGACACGCGCGCCATATTGGCGTTCGTGGATGGGCACGGCCATGCCGACACCAGCCGCATCGGCGCCGTGGGCTACTGCATGAGTGGCCCCTTTGTGGTGTGGGCGGCCACGCAGTTCCCGCAGCGGCTGCGCGCCATTGCCAGCATTCATGGCGCCGGCATGGCCACCGCCGCAGCCGATTCACCGCACATCGCCGTGGCGCAGTTGCAATGCGAAAGCTATTTCGCCTGCGCTGAAATCGACAAGTGGGCGCCACCGGCCGATATCCAGCAACTGCAAACTGGCCTGGAAAAGGCGCGTGCGCCACACCGCATCGAGTGGTATCCCGCCGTCGAGCACGGCTTCGTGTTCCCGCTGCGCGCCGGCGTGTACAACCGCGCCGCCGCCGAGCGCCACTGGGAGCGCTTGTTCAGCCTGTTCCGGCGCAGCTTGCAGGCCCCACCACTGCCTCGCTGAGAACAGCACCTTGGCCGGCCTGTTCATCAGCTATCGCCGCGACGACAGTGCCGGCCACGCCGGGCGTTTGTTCGATGCGCTGAAGGCGCGCTTTGGCGCCGAGCAGGTGTTCATGGACGTGAGCGGCCTGCGCCCCGGCCAAGACTTCGTGGCCGCGCTCGACGCTGCCCTGGCCCAGACTGACTGCCTGCTGGCCGTGATCGGCCCGCGCTGGCTGGACGCCACGAACGCGGCCGGCCAGCGCCGCATCAACGCTGCAGATGACTTTGTACAGCTTGAGATCAGCCGCGCGCTGGCCCAGGGCGCCACCGTGATCCCGGTACTGGTGCATGGCGCCAGCATGCCCGCGGCCAGCGCCTTGCCGCCGGCCCTGCAACCGCTGGCGCGCCGCCAGGCCATCAGCTTGACCGACCAGCGCTGGAACAGCGATGTGCAAGAACTGATTGCGCTGCTGCATGGCCGCCAAGCCGCTGCCTCGCCCATGGCGGCGCCGGCACCCGGCCCGCCCGCGCTGCCGGCCGGCAAGCTGCCTGCGCGCATGGGCGCGGCCGCTCTGGTGTTGGTGGCCATGGTGGCAGGTGCCTGGTGGCTGTTCACGCCCGGCAAACCGGCATCTGCGGTGGCGCCTGCCCCAGGCGCGGCTCAGGCCCCCCGCCAAACCACGCCCACCGCCGCAGCGGATGCACCTGCCAGGCCTGCCGCCGCCACGGCCACTGGCACTGCTGCGCGCTTCAACGTGCCGCTGCCAGCCTTGAGCGAAGTGCGTTTTCGCACCAGCCGCGCGCAGGTGGTGTTCAGCATCCTGGCCATTCGCCTGGAGCCGCAGGGTGATGGCAAGCAAGAGCTGGCCTTGCTGGTGCGCATGCTCAACAACGGGCCGATGGACGAATCCTTCAGCAGCGATCAATTTCGCCTGGTCGTGGCCGGCCAAGGAATCGCGCCAAAAGACTTCCTCAACGAGCTGACCAACGGCGTGCAGGCCAAGCACGCCACGCTGCGCTTCGCCGTGCCGGCCACTTTGAAGGCGGCCGAGCTGGAGGTGCGCGTCAACACCGAGAGCACGCGCATGCCGCTTGCGCTGGAGCCGCGCGCACCCTTGCGCAGCGACCCGGCGCTCGATGACTTTGGCCGCGCCAAGCCGGCGCGGCTGGTGGATGTGGTGAAGGCCATTCCTGTGGCGATACCGGCCGGCCAGCGCGTGGCCTTGGGGCCGGTGGGCTACCAAATCGTGGCGCTCAGCATCGAGCGCGAAACGGTGGAGAAAGCGTCACTCACCGTCACCGTGCGTTGCAGCGCGCCGGCGGGCAGCGGGGGCGGGGTGAACTTCTGGTCTGACACGGTGCGCCTGTGGCTTGACGGCCTGCCGCACGCGCCGGTGAACGTTGTCAATGAAATCGTGAGCGCCGGCGACAGCAAGGAAGCCCGCTTCGTCTTCGACTTGCTGGCCATGCCACAAAGCATGGAACTGAGCCTGCGCAACAGCAGCGAGAGCAGCAAGTTCGCCTTGCCGCTCGACGCCCTGCCGCGGCGCTGAAGCAAGGCACTTCAAACGTTACTGTGCGCAGGCCTTGCACCTAAAGGCAACAGCATGAAGACCCAGTACTACACCGCCAGCAGCCTGGATGGCTTCATTGCCACCGAAGACGATGCGCTGGATTGGCTGTTCCAGCTTGGCAACATCAACGACACCGGCTACCCCGAATTCATCCGCGCAGTGGGTGCGCTGGCCATGGGTGCCAGCACCTATCAGTGGATGCTCGATCACCTCATCCACCCGAGCCAAGGGGCCGGCGCGCCGTGGCCGTATGCGCAACCCACCTGGGTGTTCACGCACCGCAGCCTGCCCGCGGTGGCCGGTGCCGACATTCGCTTCGTGCAAGGTGCGGTGGCGCCGGTGCACCAGGCCATGGCCGCCGCCGCCGCGCCAGGCCGCAACCTGTGGCTGGTGGGCGGCGGCGATTTGGTGGGCCAGTTCCACGATGCCGGCTTGCTCGATGAACTGATCGTTCAAGTCTGCTCCGTCACTCTGGCGCGTGGCAAACCGCTCTTGCCCAGGCGCATTGCGTTTCCGCCCCTGCAACTGCTGAGCGCGCGGGCCATCGGCACGGGCTTTGCGGAACTGCGCTACAGCGTGCCGCGGGCCAAAATGCCCACCACCCCCCACTGACCCAGGAAGGTTTCGCCATGCTGAAGTTCTACTACTCACTCGCCCCCAACCCGATGAAAGTGGCGCTGTTCCTCGAAGAGGCCGGCCTGCCCTACGAGGCCATTGCGGTGGACACGCGCAAGGGTGAGCAGCATGCCGCTGCGTTCACCGCGCTGAACCCGAACGCCAAGGTGCCGGTCGTGGTGGATGGTGAGACCACCGTGTTCGACAGCAGCGCTGTTCTGCTGTACCTGGCGGAAAAAACCGGCCAGTTCCTGCCCGCGCCCGAAGACCGCGGCGCCATGCTCAGTTGGCTGATGTTCACCGCCTCGGGCATCGGCCCCTTCACCGGGCAGAGCGTGCACTTCAAGCACTACGCGCCCGAGCCCATTGCCTACGCCATCAACCGCTACGACTTCGAAGCCTGGCGGCACTGGAACCTGCTCAACAGCCACCTGGCCAAGCGGCCGTGGATGGTGAGCGGGCGCTACACGCTGCTGGACATGGCCGTGTGGGGTTGGGCCCGCGCCGTGCCCTTTGCCCTGGGCACCGACGCCTGGGAAAAGTTGCCTCATGTGAAACGTTTGTTCGATGCCGTGAACGAACGCCCGGCGGCCGTGCGTGTGGCCGCGCTGAAGGATCGCCACGCCTTCAAGACCGAGATGGACGACGTGGCGCGGCGCGCCATGTTTCCGCACCTCGAGCGCCTTAAGGCTT
>JANMYI010000646.1:0-29271 GCA_031381955.1 Burkholderiales bacterium | reverse complement strand
CAACACGTCGCCTTCCCGGTATTGGACTTCATCGTATCGACGCGTGGCGCGTCGCGTGAACGCGAAGCGGCGAGCGGCATCGAAACCGCGCATGCACTCCTCCCAGCTCGCGTGCACGCGGATGGCGACGAGCTCGTGGTAATCGAGTCCCGCGCGTCGAAGCTGCTTGTCGTCGAGCGAGAATCCCAGCGGCTCGACAAGGTGGAGCCGCGCGCCGGTGTTGGCGCACAGGCGGATCACGTTGCCCGTGTTCGGCGGGATTTCAGGCTGCACGAGGACGACGTTGAACATGGCGGCTCAATGCGCTTCGGGCGTGCGCGCCAGCACGTAGGCATCGACCGCGCTGGCACCGGCGCGGCGCAGCACGGTGGCGGCTTCGCGCAAGGTGGCGCCGGTGGTCATCACGTCATCCACCAGGGCCACGCGCCGGCCCCGCACCTCAAGCTGGCGGTTTGGCTGCAGCATGAAGGCGCCGCGCAGGTTGGCCAGGCGCTGGGCACGGCTCAGGTCGGCCTGGTGGGCGCGTTGCACCGGGCGAAGCAGCAGCGCAGGCGTTGCCGGGCAGCGCAAGTGGCGGGCGAGCTGGCGCGCCAGTTCCCAGGCCTGGTTGTAGCCGCGCTCGCGCAAGCGCTGCGGGTCCAGGGGGATGGGCAGCAGCAAGGCCGGCGTGGGCGCGTGCGCATGCCGTACCGCTGCGGCCAACAGGGCACCCAGCGGCGCCATCAATTCAGGCCGGGCGTGAAACTTGGCCTGGGCGATCAAGGCGTCCCACGGGAAGCCATAGTCGGCGGCGCACACGCAGCGGTCGAAGGCCGGGCCCAGGCGCAGGCATTCACCGCACAGCGGCTGGCCCTGCGGCTGACTGGATGGCATGCGCAATGCACAGCCGCGGCAGCGCGGTTGGGTTGGCGCAAAGCGCTCAATGCAACCCCGGCACAACGCTTGGCCGTTCATGGCACGGCAAATTTCGCATTGGCTGGCCCACGGCATGGGCTCAATATACTGCCCGCCATGGCGCTCAATTCGCAGGCCGCGCCCTCGCAGCGCTTGATCGACCCGGCCGCTGCGGCGCACACGCAGCGGCGGCTGGAACAGGCCGCCGAGCCGCCCTGGCTGCATGGCGAAGTGGCGCGGCGCATGGCGCAGCGCCTGGGTGTGATCAAACTCCAACCCGCCAGTGTGCTTGACTTGAGCGGGCCGCTCGGCGCCAGCGCGCAGCTGTTGCGCCAGGCCTACCCACGGGCTAGCGTCACCAGCCTGGGCGAGCCGGCGCCCGCACGCCGCTGGTGGGCCTGGCCACGCGGGCCGGCCGCGGCAGTGGCGGTACCACCGGCTCTGTTGCCCGGCGCAGCGCAATTGCTCTGGTCAAACATGCAGTTGCATGCGACGCTGGACCCGCAAGCCACGCTGGCGCAGTGGCAGCAGGCCGTGGCGGTGGGCGGCTTCCTGATGTTTTCCACCCTCGGCCCTGGCAGCTTGGTGAGTTTGCGCCGGCTGTATGACGAGCAGGGCTTCGGCCCGCCGCATGCGCCGTTCGTCGACATGCACGACCTGGGCGACATGCTGGTGCAGGCCGGCTTCGCCGACCCGGTGATGGATCAGGAAACCCTCACCCTGACCTGGCCCACCGCGCAGGCCTTGCTGCACGAGTTGCGCAGTTTGGGCGGCAATGCGCACCCGGCGCGACACAGCGGGCTGCGCACGCCCGGCTGGCGCGCCAGGTTGAGCACGGCCTTGGCCAGCAGCGCGGGCAGCGATGGCCGCATCGCGCTGGAGTTCGAACTCGTCTATGGCCATGCCTTCAAGGCCGCGCCGCGCCTGACCGTGGCGCCCACCACAAGCGTGCCGGTGGAAGACCTGCGGGCGATGCTGCGTGACCGGCCGCCGGGGCGTGGGAAGTGAGCGCGGGCCGCGCTAGAATCAGCGGCTGACTGGCACAGGCTCTGTGCCCGCAGCGCTGCCCACCTCGGCGCTGTCTACTGGTCGGTACAACCGCCAAGCCGCTCGCCGAAAACCTGAGACTGACCACGTCTGAACCTCCAGCCATGTCTGCCGCCTTTGCCCCTAGCCGCTGGCCCGCGCCGAACAACGCGCGCAGCCATGGTGATGCCGGCTGGCGCTTAGGGCAGGCCGTGCAACTCGGGCAAGGTGATGTGGCGCTGCAAGCCATGCAGTGGGTGCTGCGGCGCAATTGCTCGATGTCGCCCAAGGCCTTGCTCAACGTCTACGGCATGTTGTGCGCCGTTTCACTGGCCATCGGCAGTGTGTTCTGGTGGCATGGCGCCAAGGGCGTGCTGCCTTTTGCCGGCCTGGAAGCGCTGTTGCTGGGGATGGCCTTGCTGGTCTATGCACGCCATGCCGGCGACCGCGAAACCATCACGCTGGCCGCGCGCGGCCTGCAGGTCGAGCATGTGTGCGGCAACCGCTTGCAGTGCATGTCGTTCCGCGCTGAATGGGTCAGCGTCGAGCCTGCGCACAGCGACGCGTCGTTGATCGAACTCAGCGGTGAGGGCCGGCGCATCCGCGTGGGCCGTTACCTGCGCCCGGAATTGCGCACGGCCCTGGCCCGAGAACTGCGTACCGCGCTGCGCCTGGTGCGCGCGCGCCAACCACACGACGATCTGGATTTGGGAACGCCACGATGATGACGAATTCAACAAGCACGCTGCGCCAAGCTGCCGCACGAGCCTTCTGGGCCCTGGCCCTGCTGGCGGCCACACCGGCCTGGGCGGTGAAAGACCTGCCCGGCGGCCCGGCGGTCAACCAATTCAATTTGCACCCGCCGGCCAGCCGCATTGCGGCCGACATGCTGTGGCTGCACGAAGTGATGATGGTGATCTGCGTGGTCATCTTCGTGGCGGTGTTCGGGGTGATGTTCTATTCCATCCTCAAGCATCGCAAATCGCTCGGCCACAAGGCGGCCAACTTTCATGAAAGCGTGGCGGTTGAAATCGCCTGGACGGTGATCCCTTTCATCATCGTCATCGGCATGGGCGCACTGGCCACCAAGTCGGTGGTGGCGATGAAAGACACCACAAGCGCTGACTTGACCATCAAGGCCACCGGCTACCAGTGGAAGTGGGGCTACGATTATTTGAACGGTGAAGGCGCAGGCATCGGCTTGATCTCAACGTTAGACCCCGCGCAACGCGCCATGTCTGACGCCGGCAAGCCCGCAGGTGACGACTACCTGCTCAAGGTCGACCACCCGATGGTGGTGCCGGTGGACCGCAAGGTGCGCATCATCACCACCGCGGCCGATGTCATCCACGCCTTCATGGTGCCGTCGCTCGGTGTCAAGCAAGACGCCATTCCCGGCTTCGTGCGCGACACCTGGTTTCGCGCCGAAAAGACCGGCGACTTCTACGGCCAGTGCGCCGAGCTGTGCGGCAAGGAGCACGCCTACATGCCGATCCACGTCAAGGTGGTGAGCCAGGCTGACTACAGCGCCTGGGTTGCGGCTAAGCTGAAGGAAATCGCCGCTCGCGCGGATGACCCGGCCAAGGTCTGGAAACTGGAAGAACTGGTGGCGCGGGGCGAGAAGGTCTACGCCACCAATTGCGTGGTCTGCCACCAGGCCACCGGCAAGGGTGCTGGCCCGATCAAGGCGGTTGACGGTTCGCCCGTGGTGCTTGATGCCGACAAGAACAAGCAGATCGCGGTGTTGTTGAACGGCCAGAACAATGGCGCCATGCCGCCGTGGAAGCAGTTGTCAGACACCGACCTGGCCGCCGTCATCACGTACACCAAGAACAACTGGAGCAACAAGACCGGCCAGCTGGTGCAGCCCGCCGACGTGCTTGCTGCGCGCAAGTGATTCAGAAGTAAGCAAGCCTTGAGGACACCCCGATGAGCGCAGTTCTTGACCACCCCGGCCACCACGCCGACGACCACGGCCACGGCCACCCGCACGGCTGGCGGCGCTGGGTCTTCGCCACCAACCACAAGGACATCGGCACGATGTACTTGTTGTTCAGCTTCACCATGCTGATGATCGGCGGCTTCCTGGCGCTGTGCATTCGCGCCGAGCTGTTCCAGCCGGGCTTGCAGTTCTTCAACCCCGAGCTGTTCAACCAGTTCACCACCATGCACGGATTGATCATGGTGTTCGGCGCCATCATGCCGGCCTTCGTGGGCTTTGCGAACTGGATGATTCCATTGCAGGTGGGCGCAGCGGACATGGCCTTCGCGCGCATGAACAACCTGAGCTTCTGGTTGCTCATTCCGGCCGCGCTGATGATCGTCAGCGGCTTCTTCATGCCCGGTGGGGCGCCCGCCGCGGGCTGGACGCTGTATGCACCGCTCACCCTGCAAATGGGCCCGTCGATGGACGCCAGCATCTTTGCGCTGCACATCATGGGTGCCAGTTCGATCATGGGTTCGATCAACATCATCGTCACCATTCTGAACATGCGCGCGCCGGGCATGACGCTGATGAAGATGCCGCTGTTCGCCTGGACCTGGCTGATCACCGCCTTCTTGCTGATCGCCGTGATGCCCGTGTTGGCCGGCGCTATCACCATGACGCTGACTGACCGCCACTTCGGCACCACCTTCTTCAACCCCGCCGGCGGTGGCGACCCGGTGATGTACCAGCACATCTTCTGGTTCTTCGGCCACCCCGAGGTCTACATCATGATCTTGCCGGCCTTCGGCATCGTCAGCGCCATCATCCCGGCGTTCGCGCGCAAGCGGCTGTTCGGCTATGCCTCGATGGTCTACGCCACCTCGTCGATCGCCATTCTTTCGTTCATCGTCTGGGCGCACCACATGTACACCACTGGCATGCCGGTGACGGGCCAGCTGTTCTTCATGTACGCCACCATGCTGATCGCCGTGCCCACGGGCGTGAAGATCTTCAACTGGCTGGCCACCATGTGGCGCGGCTCGATGACGTTCGAGACGCCCATGCTGTGGGCGGTGGGCTTCTTGTTCGTGTTCACCATGGGCGGCTTCACGGGTCTCATCTTGGCCATGGCACCCATCGATATCCAATTGCAAGACACCTACTACGTCGTGGCGCACTTCCACTACGTGCTGGTGGCCGGCTCGCTGTTCGGCCTGTTCGGCGGCGTGTACTACTGGGGCCCGAAGTGGACCGGCGTGATGTACAACGAATTCCGCGGCAAGCTGCACTTCTGGGGCTCGTTGATCTTCTTCAACGTCACCTTCTTCCCCATGCACTTCCTCGGCCTGGCGGGCATGCCGCGCCGCTATGCCGACTACCCGATGCAGTTCACTGACTTCAACATGCTGGCGTCCGTCGGCGCCTTCGGCTTCGGCATCATGCAGGTCTACTTCTTCCTCTTCGTGGCCCTGCCCATGATGCGCGGCCAGGGTGAGAAGGCGGCGCAAAAACCCTGGGAAGGTGCCGAAGGCCTGGAATGGGAAGTGCCATCGCCTGCGCCCTGGCACACCTTCGAAAACCCGCCCAAGCTGAGCGCCGATGCCACGCGCGTGATCGGCTGAAAACGGGCTTCGTCATGAGCCAAAGCCTAGAACAGCAGCGTGCCAACCGGCGCCTGGCCCTGGTCCTGGCGCTGGTGGCTTTGGTCTTTGCGCTGGGCTTCTTCGTGCGCTTGGCTTACTTCGGCCGTTAACTCACCGCGCCGTATCCATGTCATTCATCGCCACCACCCGCCTGAGCCGCGACAACCAGCGCATGCTGGGCAAGCTCGTGGTCGTGGCGGCTTTGATGTTCGGCTTTGGCTATGCCCTGGTGCCGCTGTACAAGGCCATCTGCCAAGCCCTGGGCATCAACGTGCTGGCCTTGGGTGAAGGCCGCGTGGCGCAGAACACCAGGCTGCGCAACACGCAGGTCGACACCAGCCGCGCGGTCACCGTGGAGTTCGATGCCAACGCCCGCGGCCCCTGGGAATTCAAGCCTGCGCAGCCTTTGGTGAAGGTACACCCGGGCGAGCTGGCCACGGTGATGTACGAGTTTCGCAACGTGCAAAACCGCACCATGGTGGCGCAGGCGATTCCGAGCTATGCGCCGCACCACGCCGCAGCGCATTTCACCAAGATCGAATGCTTCTGTTTTGCCGAACACGTGCTCAAGCCGGGTGAATCAAAGCAGTGGCCGGTCACCTTCGTCATCGACCCCAAGTTGCCCAAAGACGTGAGCACCATCACCTTGTCGTACACCTTCTTTGAAGTGGGTGGCAAGGTGCCTGGGGCCACGCTTTGAAAACAGCCAGCATGAGCGACGACCCGCCCGAAGCCGGTTTGAAAGCCGCTGTGGCGCGCAGGGCGTCGCCGCTGCAAACCATGCGTGCGGTGTTCTGGTCGTTCTTCGGCGTTCGCCGTTCGGCTGACCACGCGCTGGACGTTGAAAAGCTGAACCCAGTGCATGTCGTCATCGCAGGCTTGATCGGTGCCGGCCTGTTCATTGCGGCACTGGTGTTGTTGGTCAAATTCGTCATCGGCAGCGGTATCGCTGCTTAAGCATTCATTCGGTTCGAGGAGAGCACATGTCGGCTGCCACCCCACACGGCACAACGCCCCACGGCACAGCGCCCCACGGCACAACGCCTTACTACTTCATTCCCGCACCGTCGCAATTTCCGGCGCAGGTGGCGCTGGGCCTGGGCTTGGTGATCTTCGGTGCGGCGCAGTGGGTCAACGGCGCCGGCTGGGGCAGCTATGTGCTGCTGGCTGGCGTGGCCATTTGGCTGACCACGCTGTTTCGCTGGTTCTCGCAGTCCATCAGCGAAAGCCGCAGCAACCAATACTCAGACCGCGTTGATGTCTCTTTCCGCTGGAGCATGAGCTGGTTCATCTTCTCCGAAGTGATGTTCTTCGCCGCCTTCTTCGGCGCGCTGTACTGGGCCCGCGTGCATGCCTTGCCCATGCTCGGCAACCTCGACCATCAAGTGCTGTGGCCTGATTTCAAAGCCGTGTGGCCCAGTACTGCGGCGGGCTATACCGCGTCGCCGGCCGGCAGCATCGAGCCCTTCACAACCATGGGGCCGTTCTGGATCCCGACCATCAACACCGCGCTGCTGCTCACGTCGGGCGTCACGCTGACCATCGCCCACCATGCGCTCATCGCCAATAAACGCGCCAAGACCATTTTTTGGATGTGGTGCACCGTGATCCTGGGCGTGGTCTTCGTGGCCTGCCAGGCCTACGAATACGCGCATGCCTACAGCGACCTGAACCTCAAGCTCAGCTCCGGCATCTTCGGCTCCACCTTTTTCATGCTCACCGGCTTCCACGGCTTTCATGTGTGCGTGGGCGCAATCATGTTGTTCTTCATAACGCTGCGCCTGCAAAACGGCCATTTCTCGCCCGAGCGCCATTTCGGTTTCGAAGGCGCCGCCTGGTACTGGCACTTTGTTGACGTGGTCTGGCTGGGCTTGTACATCCTGGTCTATTGGTTTTGATTCAAGCCTGCGCCGCGGCGCTGAAGAAAACGCCGCTCGATGCGGCGTTTTTCTTGGGGCGTGCCAAGAAGTTCAGCCGCCCAAGGCGATGCCGGTGGGGCGGATCCAGCCCAGGCTGTAACTCAGCAGCACAAACAGGAATACCGCCACAGACAGGCCGATGCGCCAGGCCAGCGCGCGCGCCATGCGCTTGCCGGTGGCATCCTCCCCCGGGCGGCGGCGCAGCATGTACAGGCCTGCAAATCCCAGCGCCCCAACCGCGGCTAACAGGGCGAGCATGATCAGTGTTTTCATGCTGAGCATTATTTCAGTCCCTGGCATGCAAGACATTGAAGCGTTGCCATGAGTGCACCTGCGTTCCGGCGCGTCGTCATCCTGCTGGCCGCCATGGCTGCGGCGGCCGGCACCGCGCGGCTGGGCGTGTGGCAGCTCGACCGCGCGGCGCAGAAGCTGGCCTACGCGGCCGCGCTGGCGCAGCGCCAGGCCATGCCCGAATTGAGCACCGCGCAGCTTGCGCGCGACCCCGCCGGGGCGGCTGAACAGCAGCACCGGCGCATTCGCCTGCAAGGGCGCTGGCTCGATGCAGCAACGGTCTATCTGGATAACCGCCAGATGAATGGGCGCCCAGGCTTCTTTGTCGTCACGCCACTGTTGCTGGCCAATGACGACGCCGTGCTGGTGCAGCGCGGCTGGTTGCCGCGTGCCCTGCACGACCGCAGTTTTGTGGCCGCGCTGCCGGCCGAGCCGGGTGAGGCGCAGGTGCTGGGCCGCGTGGCCGCGCCACCCTCGCGCCTGTATGAATTCGACACCGCGGCGTCGGGGCCCATCCGGCAAAATCTCGACGTGGCTGCCTACGCGCGCGAAGTGGGCGTGGCGCTGCGGCCCTTGTCGGTGTTGCAAGTGGATGCGCCAAGTGCCACCGCGGTGGCGCCCGCAAGTGCCGCAGCGGTTGGGACAGCACCCACCCTGTTGCGCCAATGGCCCACCCCGGTGGCCGATGTCTCCAAGCACCACGGCTATGCCTTTCAATGGTTCGCCCTGAGTGCCCTCATCATGGGTTTGTATGCCTGGTTCCAACTCATCCGGCCCCGACGCGCCGCCTGAAGCGTTGAGCTTCACCGTGCACGGCCTGCCGCAGCCCGCTGCCGCCGAAGGATTGCGCCAAACCCGCCGTGGTCGCCTGAAGATGCTGCTGGTGCTGGCGGTGTGCGCTGCGCCCGTGGTGGCCTCGTACCTGGCGTACTACGTGGTGCGGCCAGACGGGCGCAGCAACTACGGTCAATTTATTCAGCCGCCGCGCGCCATGCCCGCGCTGGCGCTGACGCGCAGCGACGGCACACCCGTGGCGCCGGCCACGCTGAAGGGCCAGTGGCTGATCGTGAACGTTGCGGCGGCAGACTGTGCCGAGCCGTGCCGCAAGCGCCTGTTCATGCAGCGCCAGTTGCGCGAGATGCTGGGCCGCGAACGCACGCGGGTGGACAAGGTGTGGTTCGTCACCGGCAACCAGCCCTTGCCGGCAGACCTGCGCCAGCCGCCCACGCCAGACCCCTCTTCATTGGTGTTGCGGGCCGACCGCCAAGCCCTGGCCGCCTGGCTGCAACCCGCGCCGGGCCAGGCGTTGGAAGACCACCTGTACCTGGTGGACCCGCGCGGCGAATGGATGATGCGGTTCCCGGCCGAGCCCGACCCGGCGCGCGTCAAGCGCGACCTGGAACGCCTGCTGCGCGCCGCCGCCAGTTGGGACCGCGAAGGGCGCTGAAGGCGCTGCCCGCACCATGGCTGAGACCCTGCCCCTGCTGCGCCTGGCTGGCGTGGGCCTCACGCTGGGCGGCCTGATCTTGCTGGCCTGGTGGCTGCGCCACCAGCATGCCGGCGCGCGCGCGCGCTTGTTGGCTCTGGTGGCGGTGACCGCATTCCTAACGTTTGATCTGATTGTCTTCGGCGCCTTCACGCGCCTCAGCGATTCCGGCCTGGGCTGCCCCGATTGGCCGGGTTGCTATGGCCAGGCCAGCCCGGCCGGCGCGGCGGCGCACATCGACGCTGCCGCCGCGGCGCAACCCAGTGGCCCGGTGACGCCGGCCAAGGCCTGGATCGAGATGATCCACCGCTACCTGGCGATGACCGTGGGCGTGCTGATCATCGCCACGCTGGTGCTGGCCTGGCGGCGGCGCGGCCAACTGCACCTGGCCTGGCCGCTGGCCACGCTGGTGTGGGTCATCGTGCAAGGGCTGTTTGGCATGTACACCGTCACCTGGAAGCTGGCCCCGGCCATCGTCACCCTGCACCTGCTGGGCGGGTTGATGCTGCTGGGCTTGCTGGTGGCGCAAGTCGAGCAACTGCGCCAACGCCGCATCCGCCTGCCACTGCGTTGGCGCAGCGCGTTCAGCGCCGCACTCGCCGTGGTGGCGGTGCAGGTGGCGCTGGGCGCCTGGGTCAGCAGCAACTATGCGGTGCTGGCCTGCACCGGCTTGCCGCAATGCAACGGCCAGTGGTGGCCGCAGATGGACTTTGCGCAAGGCTTCAGCGTCGCGCGTGAACTCGGGCGTGATGCCACGGGCGCGTTCCTGCCGGTGCAAGCGCTGGTGGCCATCCACATGGCGCACCGGCTGTTCGCGCTGGTGGCTTTCGTGACGGTTGGCGTGCTCGCCGCGCGCTTGCGCAAGACTGGTGCGGCCGGCGCGCGTGGCGCGGCGCTGGCGCTCGACCTGGCCTTGGCCTGGCAACTGGCCTCGGGCCTGGGCAACGTGTTGCTGGGCTGGCCCTTGTTCACGGCCCTGGCTCACACCGCGGGCGCAGCCGCCTTGGTGGCGGTGCTGGTGTCGCTGCGCACCCGGCTTGGGTGAGCACGACTCCCTAGAATCCGATCAATGTCCCAGGCTCTTGCCCCACCCGTCGCCGCGCCGTCCCGCTGGGCCCAGTTCTATGCGCTGACCAAGCCGCGCGTGGTGCAGTTGATCGTCTTTTGCGCGCTCATCGGCATGCTCTTGGCCGAGCCCGGTTGGCCCGATTTGCGCCTGGTGTTGCCGGCCAGCGCCGGCATCTGGCTGGTGGCTGCGGCGGCCGCGGCCTTTAACTGTTTGATCGAGCAGCAGATTGACGCCAAGATGGCGCGCACCGCCTGGCGCGCCACCGCCAAGGGCGAACTCAGCCGGGTGCAGACCCTGTCGTTTTCGGGTGCGCTGTGCGCCGCGGGCAGTGCGCTACTGTACTTTCATGTGAATGCACTGACCATGTGGCTCACCCTGGCCACCTTCGTGGGCTATGCCATCGTCTACACCGTGGTGCTCAAGCCGTTGACGCCGCAAAACATCGTCATCGGTGGCGCCTCTGGCGCCATGCCGCCGGTGTTGGGTTGGGCGGCCATGCGCGGCGAGGTGAGCGCCGAGGCCATGCTGCTGTGCCTGATCATTTTTTTGTGGACGCCGCCGCACTTCTGGGCCCTGGCCCTGTACCGCGCCGAAGACTACCGCCGCGCCGGCCTGCCCATGCTGCCCATCACCCACGGCAATGCTTTCACGCGCCTGCATGTACTGCTGTACACCTTCGTGCTCTTCGCCGCCACCTTGCTGCCCTTTGCCTTTGGCATGAGCGGCGTCATCTACCTGGCCAGCGCGGTGGTGTTGGGCGCTGTGTTCATTGCCTATGCCTTTGCGCTGTGGCGCCAGTACAGCGATGCGCTGGCGCGGCGCACCTTTCGTTTTTCCATCCTGCACCTGTCGCTGCTGTTTGCGGCGCTGTTGGTCGACCACTACCTGAACCCATGGCTGTTTCGATAAACCTGCGCGCCGTTCTGGCCGGCGCCGTTGCCGCACTCAGCCTGGCCGCTTGCGGGCGCGACGAAGCGCGCCTGGCGTTCAAGTCGGTTGACATCACCGGCGCCGAATACGCCCGCGTGCTGAAGCTGCCGCAGGCCGATGGCAAAGCCTTCAGCCTGGCCGATCAAGCCGGCAAGGTCTCGGTCGTCTTCTTCGGCTTCACCCAGTGCCCCGATGTCTGCCCCACCACGCTGACCGAAATCGCCGCGGTGAAAAAGCAGTTGGGCCCGTTGGGCGACAAGGTGCAGGGCGTCTTCGTCACGCTCGACCCCGAGCGCGACACGCCGGACGTGCTGAGCGAATACATGGCCAGCTTCGGCCCCGGCTTCATCGCGCTGCGCGGCAGCCCGGAAGACATCAAGGCCACCACGCGCGAATTCAAGATCCTGGCCATGAAGGTGCCCGGCCGCAAGGAAGGCCAGTACACGGTGGACCACACCGCGGCCAGCTTCGTCTTTGACAAGCAAGCTCGCGTGCGCCTGTTCGTGCGCTACGGCGCGCCCACCGAGGCCTTGGTGAGTGACCTGAAACAGCTTCTCGCCGAATGAAAACGGCGGCCTGTGCAGGCCGCCGTTAGAACTACAGGCTAGGCAACATTAGCGCTGAAGCGTCAGACCGTTTCGACCAGCGCCTTGCGCATCTTCTTCAGCGCCGCCACTTCGATCTGGCGGATGCGCTCGGCACTCACGCCGTACTCGGCGGCCAGTTCATGCAGCGTGGCGCCGCCGCTTGAATCGTCGTTCACCTTCAGCCAGCGCTGTTCAACGATGCGCCGGCTGCGCGCATCCAGCACGCCCAGCGCCGCCGTGATGCCATCGCTGGCCAACCAGTCGCGGTGGCGGGCTTGCAGGGCCTGCGTGGGCTCGTTGCTGTCGTCGGCCAGGTAGGCGATGGGCGCGAACGCGTCTTCGTCATCGTCGCCTTGCGGTTCCAGCGCCATGTCACCGCCGCTCAGGCGCATTTCCATTTCCTGCACTTCTTCGGGCTTCACGTTCAGCTCGCGCGCCACCTGCGCCACTTCGGCCGGTGTGAAGGTGCTGCGGTGGGTGTCACCCGCCACGCCTTCGCTCTTTAGGCGCTGCTTCATGGAACGCAGATTGAAGAACAGCTTGCGCTGCGCCTTGGTCGTGGCCACCTTCACCATGCGCCAATTGCGCAGGATGTATTCGTGAATCTCGGCCTTGATCCAGTGCAGCGCGTAGCTCACCAGGCGCACGCCCTGCGCCGGGTCGAAGCGCTTCACGGCCTTCATCAGGCCGACATTGCCTTCCTGGATCAGGTCACCCTGCGGCAGGCCATAACCCAGGTACTGGCGCGACACCGACACCACCAGCCGCAGGTGCGACAGCACCAGCTTGCGCGCTGCGTTCACATCACCACTGGTCTGCAACTCGCGCGCGAACTCAAGCTCTTGTTGCGGCGTGAGCAGGGGAATGCGGTTCACGGCAGAAACATAGGCGTCCAGGTTGCCCAGCGAGGGCACCAGGCTCCAAGGGTCGCGCAGCGTGAGGGCGTTGGCAGTTGTCATGGCGGTATCGGTAGACCTCCTGATCAAAGCGATGAGGCATATTAGCACTCACAACCAGCGAGTGCTAACGCCAGCCAGAATGACCTTGAGTGGGCGCAAAAGTTCACAAAACTTTGGCCCGATTTCGGGCTTGACTCGCTGCGGACTCGGTCAGGCCGTCGGCATCGAAAGCGCCAAGCTCTGCCAGTTTGGCGACTTTGCCGATTACCCTGCACGTCCTGACGACGCAAGGAATTTCACCATGACGCACACCCTTTGCAAACGCTCTGCCCTCAAGACGCTGCTCGTCGTGGCCGCGCTGGGCACGGCCACCACCAGCCAGGCCGCCTACCCTGAAAGGCCTGTGAAGCTGGTCGTCGCCTTTGCGCCGGGCAGCTCCACGGACATCGTCGCGCGCCTGCTGGCCGAGCAGATGAGCGCCTCGATGGGGCAGACCGTGGTGGTCGAGAACAAGCCCGGTGCCGGTGGCAACATCGCCACGCAGCAAGTCATGAACGCGCCGGCCGACGGCTACACGCTGCTGATTCACAGCGTGGCGGTGGCGGTGAACCCCTCGCTGTTTGCGAACGCCGGCTACGACACGATGCGTGATCTGGCGCCGGTGGCGATGGCGGCTGTCACGCCCAACCTGATCTATGTGCACCCAGATGTGAAGGCCAGCAACCTGGCCGAGCTGCTGGCGCTGGCGCGGGCGGGCAAGATGTCCTACGCCTCCTCGGGCAACGGCACCACCACGCATCTCGGCGCCGAGTGGCTGTTCCGCGCCTTGGCCAAGGTGGACATCACGCATGTGCCCTTCCAGCCCGCCGCGGCCACCACCGCCGTCGTCAGCGGCCAGGTGCCGGTGGCCAGCACCTCGATGCCGCCCGCAGTGCCGTTTGCCAAGAGCGGCAAGGTGCGGCCCATCGCGGTGATGTCGCAAAAGCGCAGCCCGGCCTTGCCCGACGTGCCCACGGTGGCCGAGTTGGGTTACCCAGGCTTCGAGGCGAACACCTGGTTCGCCATCTTCGCGCCGGCCAAGGTGCCGGCGGAGGCGCTCGACCGATTGAATGCCGAAGTCGACAAGGCGCTCGGTGCCAAGCTGGTGGCCGAGCGCTTCGAGGCCTTGTCGCTCGAGGCCCAACGCTTGGATCGGCCCGCCATGCGCGCCTACGTCGCAAGCGAAGTCGCCAAGTGGGGCAAGCTGATCAGGGAAATCGGCGTCAAGGTCGAGTGAGCAGGGCCAAGCTCAAACCGGTGCCCGTTCCCCCACTGTGATGCGGTGCAACAGCCGCCGGTGCCCGGCATAGCCGCCCGTTGCAGCGTGCACTAGGCAGCGGTTGTCCCACAACACAAGCATGCCGCTGGCCCAGCGGTGGCGGTAAACGAAGGCCGGCGCGCCTTGGTGCGCATACAGCTCGCGCAGCACGGATTGCGCTTCGTCTTCAGGCAGGCCATCGATGCCGATGGTGTAGCCCGGGCTCACGAACAGCGCCGTGCGGCCCGTTTCTGGGTGGTCGCGAGCGATCGGGTGCAACTGCGTGGCCAGCGCTGAATCGTCATAACGAATCGCCATCGAGCGGCCCACGTCGCCCTGCCCATAGCGGCCCTGGGGCGCGTAGCCGCGGCGCGCCGAATGCACGCCTTGCTTGCCATGCAGCAAGGCTTTCATGGTGCTGGGCAGCGCGTCCCACGCGGCGTACTGGTTGGCGAACAAGGTGTCACCACCCACCGGGGGAATCACATCGCCATACAACAGCGTTGCCGCCGGCGGTTGCGCCAGAAAGCTCCAGTCGGAATGCCAGTTGTCGGCAAACAGGGTGCTGGTTTCGTCAGCTTCGCGCTTCACCTGCGCCACATGCGGATGGCCGGGAACGGCTTCGAAATACGGGTCGCTGCCGAACGGGCCCACGCTCAGCGCAAAGCGCTCCAGGTCTTCAAGCGCAAGCGTCTGGTCGGGGAAGGCCAACACCTGATGCGCCAGCCACCAAGCGCGAATCTGCGCTTGTTGATCTGCGCTCATGCCCTGGCTCAAATCAACGCCGCGCACGGCAGCGCCGCAAGGTGCGTCTTCAACGCTGATCTGCATGGCCATGGCCCACCTCCGCCGGCAACCGTTGCCAGCGCTGCATTCTGTTTTTGGGCTCAAGGCGGGCTATCCGCAAATACCCTTCGCAGCCCTGGCTGGTGCGTGGCCTACAGTGGCAGTTGGTCGCGCGCACAAGCCCATTCACAGGAGACACCTCATGAGCTGGCTTTCACCCGACGACATGGCGCAACTCGTTGCCGCCGAGACCCGATTCGCCAGCCCGATACCGGTGCAGCCGGTGTCGTCTGATGAATTCATGCCGGCGCCGCAATCAGCGCGCCAACGCGAGTTCGAAGCGCGCATCAAAACAATGGGCAATGAACTCGCGCGCAAGCAGGGCCTGAGCCGGCGGCGCTTTTTTCAAACCCCCGCGGGCATGGCCACGGCCTTCTTGGCCATGAACGAAACCTTTGGCCCGCTGTTCGGCGCCTCGCGCGCCGAGGCCGCTGAACCCGAGAAAGCCAACGAGCGCGCAGCCGGCCTGACCGGGCAGTTCATCATGGACATGCACACCCACTTCCTGCGCCCGGGCACGCGCATGATGGGTTTTGTGGCGCAGCGCAACGCGGTGGGGCGTGCCGGCTGGAACCCGGCGTTAAAGGGAAAAGAACAAACCATCGATGACCTGATGTTCCAGAACTACATCAAGGAAATCTATCTCGATTCCGACACCAAGGTGGCCTGCATCAGCGGCGCACCGTCAGAGATCCCCGAAGACTGGTTCCTCACCAACAAGATGAAGGCCAATGCGCGCGCGCAGGTCAACGCCATTGCCGGCACGCGGCGCATGTTCAGCCACGCCATCTTCACGCCCGGCTATGACGGCTGGATGGAGGCGATAGACCGCGACATCGAAACCCACAAGCCCGATTCGATGAAGGGCTACACCATCGGCGACAACAGCCATAAAGACTTGTCCAAGCACCCGTGGCGGCTCGACGATGACAAGCTGGTCTACCCCGCTTACGCCAAATTCCAGAAGGCCGGCCTGCGCAACGTGTGCGTGCACAAAGGCCTGTTCCCGGAGTCTGCCGCACGCCAGTTCCCGCATCTGCTGCCGCACTGTGATGTGCGCGACGTGGCCCAGGCCGCGCGCGACTGGCCAGAACTGAACTTCATCATCTACCACGGCGGTTATCGCTACGGTGGCGGCGGCCGCGCTGAAGACGCCTGGGCGCAGTTCGAGAAAACCGGCCGCATCGATTGGGTGACCGACCTGGCCGAAATTCCGGCCAAGCACGGCGTGAGCAACGTCTATGCCGATGTCGGCCAGCTCTTTGCGCAAACCACCATGGCCGAGCCGCGGCTGGCCGCGGTGATGATGGGCCAGTTGATCAAGGGCCTGGGCGCAGACCACGTGTGCTGGGGCACCGACGCCATCTGGACCGGCTCGCCGCAGTGGCAAATCGAAGCCTTGCGCCGGCTGGAAATTCCCGAAGCGCTGCAACGCCAGCATGGCTTCAAACCGCTGGGTGCAGCCGACGGTGAGGTGAAGAACGCCATCTTCGGCGGCAACAACGCGCGGCTGTACAACTTCAGGCCGGCGCAGCGCGCCGCGCTCGACGGTGACGGCCTGGCCGAATACAAGCGCCTGTATGCGCTGCACGGTGAAGGGCGCAGCAACGTGGCCTACGGCTACGTGCGAAAAACATCTTGATCGAACGGACAAACCAATGACACACAGTTTGGGTTGGATCGGCTTGGGCCGCATGGGGCAGGCCATGGTCACGCGGCTGCTCAAGGCCGGCCATGGCGTGAACGTGTGGAACCGCACCGCGGCCAAGGCGCTGCCGCTGGCCGAGCAGGGCGCGCGGGTGGTGGCGGCCAAGCGAGACCTGGCCGGCAACGACATCGTCTTCACGATGGTCTCTACCACCGACGACCTGAAGGAAGTGCTGTTCGGCCCCGGTGGCCTGGTCACGGGCAGCCAAAAGCCCAAGCTGGTGATCGACAGCTCATCCATTTCGCAAGAAGGCTCGGCCGATGTGCGCCGCCAGCTTGAAGCACTGGGCGTGGCCTACCTGTGCGCGCCCGTCTCGGGCAACGCCAAGGTGGCCAAAGCCGGCAAGTTGTTGCTCGTGGCATCGGGCCCGCGCGCCTTGTACGACCAGGCGCAACCGTATTTGCAAGCCCTGGGCCGCAAGGTCATGTGGGTGGGCGAGGGCGAGTTGGCACGGGTGTGGAAGATCGCCCACAACACCATGTTCGGCGTCGTCATCCAGAACCTGTGCGAGATCACCGTGCTGGCTGAAAAAGCCGGCATCCCGCGCCACCTGTTTCTTGAAAGCATCAACGATTCGGTGTTGGGCTCGATGTACACGCGCTACAAGTCGCCCACGCTCACCAACCTCACTTTCGACCAAGTCACCTTCACGCCGAAGTTATTGTTGAAGGACATGGACCTGGGCCTGAATGCGGCGCGCGCGCATGGCGTTTCAATGCCCGCTGCAGCGGCCACGCGCGAGTCGGTGGCGCGCATGGTGGGCCGTGGGCATGACCACATCGACTTCGCCGTGCTGCTGCTCGAAACCGCGCGCGACGCCGGGCTGGAACTCAAGCCCGAAGGTGTGGTGGTGAGCGACGGGCTGGAAAGCTGATGTCGGTGCCGCCAACACCCGCGCGCACGCTGATCCGCGGTGCGGCCATCATCACCATGGCTGCGCAGGGCGACCTGGCCAGCGGCGACATCCTCGTCAGCGGCAGCACCATCACTGAGATTGCACCGCGTCTTCACGCTGATGACGCCCAGGTGGTCGATGCCACCGGCCACATCGTCATCCCGGGGCTCATCAACACCCACATGCACACCTGGCAAACGGCGCTGCGCGGCCTGGCCGCGAACTGGACGCTGCTGGAGTACTTTCAGAAGATGCATGCCGGCCTGGCCACGGTGTTCACGCCTGACGATCTGCACATCGCCACCCTGGTAGGCGCCTGGAACCAGATCAACTGCGGCACCACCACGCTGGCCGACTGGTGCCACAACAACCGCACGCCCGCGCACAACGACGCTGCTGTGGCCGCGCTTCTTGAATCCGGCATCGGCGCGGCCTTCTTCCATGGCACGCCCAAGCCCGAGCCGAAAGCGGGTGAGCGGCCGTTCTGGGAAGTGCCGCATCCGCGCGCCGAGCTGGAACGCCTGCTTAAAGCACACCAAGGGCGCGCTAACTTCAGCGTGCATGCCGCGGTGCTGGGGCCGCACTATTCAACGCTCGAAGTGGCGCTGCGCGACTTTCGCATGGCGCGTGAACTCGATGTCATCGCCTCGCTGCACCAAGGCGGCGGTGCGGCGCGCACGCCCGAAGGCTGGGCCCGGCTCGAAGCCGAAGGCCTGCTCGGCGCGAACGTGAACATCGTCCACGGCCATGCCTTGAGTGACGAGCAACTGACGCGCTTTTGTGAACTGGGCATGAGTTTTTCGGCGGCGGCTGAAAGCGAAATGTCGCAAGGCCATGGCCACCCGCTCACCGGCCGGCTGCGCGAACGCGGGCGCGCGCCGTCGCTGGGGGTTGACCTGGAAAGCGTGATGAGCGGCGACATGCTCAGCCAGGCACGCATCGCGCTGGGCATTCAGCGCAGCCTGGACAACGTGGCCTATCGCGAAGCGCATGGCAGCATCCCGCCCACCTCAACCGTTAGCACGCGCGAAGCGCTGGGTTGGGTCACCACCGAAGGCGCCCGTATGCTGCGCCAAGAGCGGCGCATCGGCTCGCTGGCCGCGGGCAAGCAGGCTGATTTGGTGCTGATCCGCGCGACTGACCTGAACATGCAGCCGGTGCATGTGCCGATCAGCAGCGTGGTCATGCAGACCAGCCTGGCCAACATCGACAGCGTGATGATTGCCGGCGTTTGGAAAAAGCGCGCCGGCAAACTGCTGGGTGTTGATCTACAACTGCCTTTGGATCGCCTGCGCGCCAGCGGGCAACGCATTGCCGCGGCGCTGGGTCTGAGCAACGAACTTTCCTAACCAGGAGATTGATTTGAAAACCATCATGGTCACCGCGGCGTTGGTGCTTTGCGGCTTGCTCGGCCCCGCCGCGGCGCAAACCTACCCGGCCAAAACCATCAAGTTCGTGGTGCCGTTCACCGCCGGCAGCGCCACCGACATCGTGGCCCGCACCGTGGCTGAAGCCATGGCCAAGGGCCTGGGGCAGCAGGTCATCATCGACAACCGGCCCGGCGCCGGCGGCACCATTGCCGCCGGCCAGGTGGCAAAAGGTGATGCCGATGGTTACACCGTGCTGGTGCATTCATCGGGCCATGCGCTCAACCCCGCCATCTACACCAACCTGAGCTACGACACCCTGCGCGACCTGACCGGCATCACCGCCCTGGCCAGTCTGCCCAACGTGCTGGTGGTGAACCCGGCCAAGGGCTGGAAGACGCTGGCCGATCTGCTGGCCGCGGCCAAGGCCAAGCCCGGCGCGCTGAACTACGCCTCGGCCGGGGTGGGCAGTGGCACGCACATGAACGCCGAGAAATTCCGCCTGCGCGCCGGCATCGAGGCCCTGCACGTGCCGTACCGCGGCACGCCCGAGGCGATGACCGGCGTGATCGGCGGCAGCAACGACTGGTTCCTCGCACCCCTGGCCGCGGCCTTGCCGCTCATCCGCGACGGCCGCCTGCAAGCGCTGGCGGTGAGCACGGCCGCGCGTTCGGCCGCGCTGCCGCAAGTGCCCACCTCGGTGGAAGCGGGCGTGGCGAACTCCGACTACACGCTGTGGATCGGCATGATGGTGCCCAGTGCCACACCGGCCGCGGTGCAAAAGCGCCTGCACGAAGAAGCGCTCAAGGCCTTGGCCAGCGCAGAAGTGAAGGAGCGCCTGGCCAAGATGGGAGCCGAGGCGTACCCGCTGGCGCCGGAGGCGTTCAACGCCTTCATTCGAAGCGAGATGGAGGCGGCTGCCGTGATCGCCAAGGCGGCTGACTTGAAGGCGCAGTAGCGTTTAGCTGCGCACCCTGTCTGAATCGGGCGCGCGGTCTGCGTTTCAGGCCAATGTGTGAGGTGCAACGTAACACAGCTTGCACGTCTGCGTAGTACACTGACCCATGGCCTCCAGTCACATGACCCTTCGCATGAGTGAGCAAGACGTTTTGCTGGTTGAGCGCTTGCGCGCACAAACCGGTTTGAGCAAGTCTGATGTCGTCAAGCATGCCCTGCGGACATTGGCCAGCAACCAGGCGCTGGCCGCGCCATCGCAGCCCAGCCTGTTCGACATGGGCACCAGCCGGTTCGGTCGGCACGGCCACGCAGGCCGGCAATCGGCACAGATCAAGGTGGTGGTTCGTGAGCGCGTGCAGGCCAAGGCTGCCTCAAGAAGCCGAGTGAAAGGATGACGCAACTGGTGGTGCTGGCCGACAGTGGCCCGCTGGCCGCCCTGTACAACCGCTGCGACAAACACCACGCCCGCGCCGTTGCGTTCTTCCACACCCACGGCGCTAGCCTGCGCCTGCATACCACCTGGGAGGTGGTGTCCGAGGTCATGTACTTTCTGGACTTCAGCGCCGCCGCGCAGAGTGACTTTCTGCTGTGGCTGCATGCAGGCCATGAAGGCGGTTTGCTGACCCTGGCGCACCTGGTGCCGGCCGACCTGCCCAGCCTGGCCGCCATGATGCGCAAATATGCAGATCGCCCCATGGACGTGGCCGATGCCTCGCTGGTGTGGCTGGCCGAGAAGACAGGCATCACCGACATCATCACCATCGATCGCGCCGACTTCGCGGTGTACCGCACCAGCAAGCGCAAGGCCTTCAAGAACCACTTCAGCCCACCGGCCTAAAACCATCATGACCGATACCCTGCAAGACGAACTGCTCATCCGCCGCATGATCGAACGCTGGGCCGTCTGGCGTGACGCCGGTGACTGGGAACGCTTCGCCACCGTGTGGCACCCTGATGGCGTGATGATGGCCACTTGGTTCCAAGGCCCGGCAGCCGAGTTCATTCGCGTCACGCGCGAAGGCTGGGCCAAGGGCGTGAGCATCTTGCACTTCCTGGGTGGCTCGGCCATCGAGGTGGCCGGCGAGCGCGCCATCGCCCAGACCAAGATGACGATCTCGCAGCGCGGCATGGTCGAAGGCGAAGGCGGCCCGGTGCTGTGCGACGTGGTCTGTACCGGCCGCTTTCATGACTTCGTGCAAAAGCATGAAGGTCAGTGGAAGCTGCTGCACCGCCAGCCCATTTACGAGAAAGACCGCATCGACCTGGTTGACGCCAGCGCCGTGCTCAAGCTCGACGCCGCAGCGTTGGCCGCGCTGCCCGCCGGCTACCGGCACCTGGCCTACATCCAGCAGCGAATCGGCTACACCGTGAAGTTGGACATGCCCACGCTGCAAGGCCCGCAGGTTGATGCGTTGGTCGCACGGGCGGGCACCTGGCTGGCCGGCGGTTCGCTGGGCGTTTAAGGCGGCCCAAGCACCCAGCGGCCTGGGCGGCCTATGCGGGACAGTCCGGGGCTGCGCTGCCCGGGCTTGTGCCCACAATCGGCGCTCGCCCAGCGGCCGGTGCACCGGCGAAGCGTTCACTTTCGGTTTCCCACAGTCAACATGCCAATCTCCCAAGACGCCCTCGACCAACTCTTCATCAAGGCCCGCACGGCCAACGGCTTTCTTGACAAACCCGTGCCGCTGGAGTTGCTCAAGCAGGTGTACGACGTGGCCAAGATGGGCGCCACGAGCATGAACACCCAGCCCACGCGTTATGTGTTCTTGCTGTCACCTGAATCGCGCGCACGTCTGCTGCCCGCCATGGTTCCGGGCAACCTTGAAAAGACGCGCACCGCGCCGGTGAGCATCATCGTGGCCACCGACACGCGGTTTTATGAACACATGCCGCAAACCTGGCACAAGCCTGGCGGCATGGAGATGTTTGCCGGCAACGCGGCACTCGCATCGGCCACGGCGCAGCGCAACGGCACGCTGGGTGGGGCCTACTTCATGATCGCCGCGCGCGCCTTGGGGCTTGATTGCGGGCCCATGAGCGGCGTTGACCTGGCCAAGGTGAATGCCGAATTCTTCAAAGACGGCCGCGTGCAGGCCAACTTCATTCTCAACCTGGGCTATGGCGACGACTCCAAGCTGTTCGAGCGCAACCCACGGCTGAGTTTTGATCAGGCCTGCATCGTTCTGTAGCAACGATTCACATCACTTTCGTTGAAGACTCTCCACCATGTCGCAACACGCCATTGAAGAACTTGCGCAGGCCGTCATCGCCCGCATGGACAGCGCGCCCAACCCGCGCTTCAAGCAAATCATGACCAGCCTGATCACCCATGCGCACGCCATGGTGCGCGAGGTTGATTTGCGGCCCGATGAATGGATGGCAGCGATCCAGTTCCTCACCGCCACCGGCCAGAAGTGCGATGACAAGCGGCAGGAAGTCATCTTGCTGTCTGACACGCTGGGCATTTCGATGCTGGTGGTGGCGCTTGATCAACTGCGGGGCGAGATTGCGGCCAAGGCCAGTGGCACGCCGGCCACCGAAGCCACGGTGCAGGGCCCGTTCTACGTGGAAAGCCCGCCCGAGTTGCCCTTGGGCAGCGACATCGGCCAAGGCGAGCCCGGCGAGCCGGCCTACTACAGCGGCCGCGTGACGGATGTTGCCGGCAAGCCGATTGCCAACTGCGCGCTCGATGTCTGGTCGAGCGACGGCGACGGCTTCTACGACGTGCAGCGCGAGCACAAACCCGGCATGCACTTGCGCGCGCGCTTTCGCACCAATGCCAACGGCAACTACCGTTTCTGGTCAGTCAAGCCCTGCAAGTACCCGGTGCCGGTTGATGGGCCTGTGGGCACCATGCTGCTGGCCATGGGCCGCCACCCCTTCCGCCCGGGCCACATGCACACCATGCTGCAAGCGCCGGGCTACCAGAAGCTGACCACGCACATGTTTGATTCAACCAGCGAGTACCTCGATTCCGACGCTGTGTTCGGTGTGCGCGACAGTCTGATCGTCAAGTTCAGCGCGCACGCGCCCGGTGCCGCGCCCGATGGGCGCGTGATGAGCGTGCCGTACCACAGCGCCAGTTTCGATTTCAAGCTCGTGCCCGCGGCTTGAGCTTCCCTTCACACCAAGGTTTTCATGCATCACCTTCGCCGTCATCTGCTCGTCGCCGCCGCCAGCGCGCTGGCCTTCACCTCCGCAGCCCAGGCCCAGAGCGGCGCGCCTGTGCGCATCGGCAGCACGCTGGCACTCACCGGCCCGCTGTCGGCCACGGCCATGACGCACAAGCTGGTGGGCGAGATCTATGTTGAACAGCTCAACGCGCGCGGCGGCCTGCTCGGGCGCAAAGTGGAATGGAACGTTAAAGACGACCAAAGCAAGCCCGACCTGGCGCGCACCATGTATGAGCAGCTGGTCACGGTGGACAAGGTCGACTTGCTGATGGGCCCTTACGCCACCGGCGCCATTCTCTCGGCCATGGGCGTGGCGCAGCGCTACAACAAGGTGTTGGTGCACCACACTTTCGGCATCCCGGCGCTGGCCAAGTACGAAGGGGCTTTTCCGGCCTGGTCGCTCGGGGCTGACCCCGGCAGCACGGTGCCGGGCATGGTGATGGATGCGCTGGCGGCGTCGGCCAAGCCACCCAAGACCGTGGCCTTCGTGACCAGCAAGTTCCCCAGTATTCACTTCATGACGTTGGGCGCGCGCGAAGTGGCCAAGAAGCGTGGCCTGAACGAAGTGCTGTTCCTTGAATGGGAATTCGGCAACCGCGATTTCGGTCCGATCGCCGCGCGCATCAAAGACGCCAAGCCCGATTTGGTGTGGATGGGCGACATCGCGCTCGAAGGCAACATGCTGCTCGATGCGATGAAGAAGATCGACTACACGCCGCCGATCCACTTCCACACCTACCCCGCACCCGGGCCCATGACCAAGTCGCCCGATGGCAACCTGGCACTGTCGCTCACCATCTTTGAAGAGCACCCGCCCTTCACCACCAACCCGGTGGCCGCGGCCTTTGTGAAGGTGTTTAACGATCGTGCCGCCAAGGCCGGCCTGCCCGACACCACGGTGGAAGTGCAGGCCGCGGCCTCGTTCTCGGCCTGGCAGATTCTGGAAGCCGGCGTGAAGGGCGCGAACAGCCTGGACGACAAGGCCATCATCGCCTGGCTCAAGGCCAACAAGGTTGACACCATTCAAGGGCGGCTGCGCTTTGATGGCGCGGGCAACTACGGCGATGACCTGATGAAGCTCAAGCAGGTTCAGGGTGGCAAGTGGAACGTGGTCTGGCCGGCGCAGTTCGCCGCGCCGGGCGCAAAGCTCGTCACGCAGTAAGGCCGGCCAGCAGAGCATGACGCTGCCCAGCGCCAACCTGCTTGCGCAATCCGTTCTCTCAGGCCTGTTCATCGGTAGCCTGTATGGGCTGATCGGCCTGGGCCTGGGCCTCACCTGGGGCTTGCTGCGGCAAATCAATCTGGCGCACTTCGGCCTGGTGTTCGTGGCCGCGTACCTGTGTTACCAGTTGGCCGCGGCGCATGTCGACCCGCTGGTCAGCCTGCTGCTGATCGTGCCGCTGTGCTTCGCTTTCGGCGTGGCGCAGCAGTGGGCGCTGGCGCGCTTCAAGATATCGCCGTTCAATTCGCTGCTGGTCAGTTTCGGCATCACGGTGGTGATGGAAGCCGGCATCCAGGCCATCTGGACAGCCGACTTTCGCCGCCTCGAATCAGCCTACAACAGCCGCAAGTTCACGCTGGCGGGGTTGTACTTTCCGGTGCCTGAGTTGATCACGCTGGGCCTGGCCGTTTCATTGAGCCTGGCGGTGTGGGCGGCGATGCGCTACACCGATCTGGGCAAGGCCTCGCGTGCCATGGCCGAAGACGCCCCCATGGCCGCGGCCTTCGGCATCAACGAGCGCGCCTTGTCGTTGCTGCTGGCCGGTATGTGCGGTGCGCTCGCCGGCGTGGCCGGGGTGTGCCTGGCCCTGACCTTCACGCTCACGCCTTCGCAAATCTTCACCTGGGTGGGCGTGGTGTTTGCCGCCGTCATGCTCGGCGGCCTGGGCAGCGCGCTGGGGCCGCTGGTGGCCGGCGTGATCATCGGCGTGAGCGAGGCGCTGACGATGGCCGTGGTGTCACCTTCCTGGGCGCCGATCGTGTCGTTCTCGTTGCTCATCGTCATGCTCTTGCTGCGCCCGGGCAAGCTGTGAAGCCGGCCTGGTTGGGCCTGGGCGCCGCCGCGGCGCTGCTGGCCAGCGTGCCGTGGCTGGGCCTGCCCACGTTCTACGAATCGTTCTTGTACCTGGTGTGCCACTGGGCGGTGCTGGCGCTATCGTGGAATTTGCTGTCGGGCTACTCGGGCTATTTTTCGTTCGGCCATGGTGCCTTCTTCGGCATCGGCATGTATGCCAGCGCCGGCTTGTCGGCCAACCTGAACTGGCCCTTCCTGGCCACGCTGCCGCTGGCCGCGGCCCTGGCCGCCGCGTTGGGCCTGGTGCTGGGCGCCGTGGTGTTTCGCGTCAAGTCGGTGCGCGGCGAATTGTTTGCGCTGCTAACGTTGGCGGTCACCTTCGTGGTGGCCACCATCGTGCTCAACACGCGCATTGACGGCGGCCCGGGTATTTCGCTGGCCGGCGTGGCGGTGCCCAAGCTCGGGCCCACGGCGTCGAGCTCGATCTACCTGCTGGTGCTGGCCGCGGCGCTGGGCACCTTGTTCATCTCGTGGTGGGTGCAGGGCTCGCGGCTGGGCACGGGGCTGTTCGCCATTCATGACGATGAAGACGTGGCCGAGGTGATGGGCGTGCCCACCTACCGCTTCAAGCTGCTGGCGTTCGGCCTGTCATGTGCATTGGCCGGTTTGGCCGGCGGCATCCACGCCTTGTTCGTGAACTATGTGACCGCGGGCGAAACCTTCAACATCACCGTGCCGCTCACCGTGGTGTTGATGAGCGTGCTGGGCGGCACGCGGCACTGGGCCGGGCCGGCGGTGGGCGCGGCGGCGATCACCGGCTTGATGGATGCCTTCACGGCGGGCGACCATGCCTTGGCCGGCAAGGCCGCGGTGGGCGCGGTGTTGGTGGCGGTGATCCTGTTCATGCCCAACGGCCTGTTGGGGCATGTGTGGCAGCGCCGGCCCAAGGCGCAAGCCGCGACACCTCTGCCGCCGGTTGCCGTGACCGTGCCGAAGCCGCCCGCGCCGGTGCGCGCCGCCGCCGCAGGCCAGCCCCTGCTCGACGTGCGCGAGTTGTCCAAGTCGTTCAAGGGCGTGCAGGCGCTGCAGGGCGTGAGCCTGCAAGTGCGCGAGGGCGAGATCCTCGGCCTGCTCGGGCCTAACGGTTCAGGCAAGTCAACCTTCATCAATGTGGTGTGCGGCCACTATGCGGCCAACGGCGGCAGCATCGTCTTTGCCGGCCAGCAGCTTGCTGGCTTGCCCGCGCACCGCATTGCCCGCGCCGGCCTGGCTCGCACCTACCAAATCCCGCGGCCCTTTGCGCACCTCTCGGTGCTGCACAACGTGGCCCTGGTGGCCATGTTCGGCGGCGCCGCCTTGAGCGAAAAACAGGCCCGCGCCGAGGCCTGGCAGTGGCTTGAATTCACCGGCCTGCAAGACAAGGCGCAGGCCCTGCCCGATGAGCTGAACCTGCACCAGCGCAAGTTCTTGGAGCTGGCGCGCGCGCTGGCCTCGCGCCCGCGCCTGGTGTTGCTCGATGAAGTGCTGTCGGGGCTGACGCCGAGCGAAATCGACCATGCCGTGGCCACCATCCGGCAAATTCGGGAGCGCGGCGCCACCATCGTTTTTGTCGAACATGTCATGCACGCGGTGATGGCGCTGACTGACCGCATTGCCGTGCTCAACCAGGGCCGGTTGTTGGCCGAAGGCAGCCCGCATGAAGTGATGCAGCGCCCTGACGTGCTGGCCGTCTACCTGGGCCAGCCCCATGTTTGAAGTGCAAGGCTTGAGCGTGGCCTATGGCGCGGCGCCGGCGCTGTGGGACGTGTCAATCAGCGTGCAGCCGGGTGAGCTGGTGTGCGTGGTGGGCCCCAACGGCGCGGGTAAAACCACGCTCATCAACGCCGTGGCTGGCCTGCTGCCTGCCCGCGCAGGGGTGTTGCGCTGGCAAGGGCAAAACATCACCCACTTGGCCCCGCACAAGTTTTGCGCCGCCGGCATTGCGCTGGTGCCCGAAGGCCGGCGCCTGTTCACCGGCATGAGCGTGCTTGAAAACCTGGAACTCGGCAGCTTCACGCCCGCCGCGCGCGTGCGCCGGCAAGACACGCTGGCCCAGGTGCTGGCGCTGTTCCCGGTGCTGCAAGAAAAGCTGCGCGCGCCGGCCGGGGCGCTGTCTGGCGGGCAGCAGCAAATGGTGGCCATCGGCCGTGCTTTGATGGCCCGCCCTGGCCTGCTGTTGCTCGACGAGCCCAGCCTGGGCCTGGCCCCGCTCATCGTGCAGGAGATGTTCCGCGCCATCCGTGACATCAACGCCCTGGGCACGTCGGTGCTGCTGGTGGAACAGAACGTGGCGATGGCCATGACCCTGGCGCAACGCGCTTATGTGATGGAGGAAGGCCGCATCGTGGCGCAGGGGCCGGCCGCTGAATTGATGCAACGGCCGGAAATTCGCCGCGCTTACTTGGGGTTGAGTGGGCCTTGATCAGCGCAGCCATGAGGGTTTCGCCGCGTTGAAGTGCGGCGCCAAATCGAGCATGGTTAGCCACCACGCGGCAGCGCGCGTACACGGTGGTGTGCGCCGCATTCACCGCCACTGAACAAGGCCCAAGCCCATGCCCAAAGTCACCTTCATCGCCCACAACGGCAGCCACCATGAGGTCAACGCCGAGGCCGGTGCCTCGCTCATGCGCGCCGCGGTCGACAACTCCGTGCCCGGCATTGATGGCGACTGCGGCGGCCAGTGCGCCTGCGCCACCTGCCACGTCTTCGTGGCTGAAGACTGGGCGGGGCGCACCGGCCAGCGCACGGCGGTGGAAGACAGCATGCTCAACTTTGCTGCCGAGTTGCGGCCCAGTTCGCGCCTGGCCTGCCAAATTAACGTTACCGATGAGCTGAACGGCCTGGTGGTCACCATGCCCGAAGGCCAGCACTGAACCGCACGCACTGAATTGCCAGCAGGAGAGCCACCATGAACCCCGCAGACCTTGCCGCCGCCGCCCGCACCCAAATGCTCGCCCGCGAGCGCGCCTATGCCTTGCCGCTGGATCAGCTCAACCCGGCCGACCCGCAACTCTTTGTTGACGACACCGTGGGCCATACCTTCGAGCGGCTGCGCGCCGAAGAGCCGGTGCACAAGAGCCACAGCCCGATTGCGGGCATGGACGACTACTGGTCGGTCACGCGCTACCAAGACATCATGGCGGTTGACACGCAGCCGGCGGTTTATTCGTCAGACTGGCAGCTCGGCGGCATCACCCTCATGAACCCGCCACCGGGTGAACAGTTGCCGATGTTCATCGCCATGGACCCGCCGCAGCACGATGATCAACGCAAGGCGGTGAGCCCCATCGTTGCGCCAGGCAACCTGGCCAACATGGCAACCATGATTCGCGAGCGCACCTGCCAGGTGCTCGACGAGTTGCCGCGCAACGAAACGTTTGACTGGGTCGACAAGGTCTCGATCGAACTCACCACGCTGATGCTGGCCACGCTGTTCGACTTTCCGCTCGAAGACCGCCGCTTGCTCACTTGGTGGTCAGACGTGTCGACCATGAACAAGGCCGCCAACCCCGATGCATTGGGCCCGCAAGAGCGCATGGCCGAGCTGGGCAAGATGTTGGGCTACTTCACCAAGCTGTGGAACGAGCGCGTCAACGCCCCGCCGCGCACAGATTTGGTTTCGATGCTGGCCCATGGCCCGGCCACGCGCAACATGAATCCGATGGAATTCATGGGCAACCTGGTGTTGTTGATCGTGGGCGGCAACGACACCACGCGCAACTCGATGACCGGCGGCCTGCTGGCGCTGCACGACCACCCCGAACAATTCGCCAAGCTGCGCGCCAACCCGGCGCTGGTTGAAAGCCTGGTGCCCGAAATCATCCGCTGGCAAACGCCCTTGGCCTACATGCGCCGCACCGCGGTGCAAGACGCTGAACTCGGCGGCAAGCAGATCTAGAAGGGCGACATGCTGGCGATGTGGTACCTGTCGGGCAACCGAGACCCTTCAGCCATCAGCGAGCCCGAGCGCTTCATCATTGACCGCAAGAACCCGCGCCAGCACCTGTCGTTCGGCTTCGGCATTCACCGCTGCGTGGGCAACCGCCTGGCCGAGCTGCAATTGAAGATCCTGTGGGAAGAAATCCTCAAACGCTTCCCGGTGATCGAGGTCATGGGCCCGCCCGTGCGCGTGCGCTCGGCCTTCGTGCGCGGGTTTGCGAAGTTGCCAGTGCGGCTGCCGGCTTCAACGTGGCGGGCCGGCCGTGTGGCCCCCCCGGGCCGGCCCCCCCCGGCCCGGCCCGCCCCTCGTGGGGGTTCAAGCAACGTGGCAAAGCCACATTTGCTTGAGCGGCAGTGATCAATAC
>JANMYI010000389.1:0-10737 GCA_031381955.1 Burkholderiales bacterium | reverse complement strand
ATCGAACTGCGCGTCGTGCCGCACCACACGCCTGATGAAGGCGGGGTGATCCAGTTCACCGTGAGCGACTCCGGCCCGGGGTTGAACGAAGAGGTGTTCGAGCGGCTGTACGAAGCCTTCTTCTCCACCAAGCCCGAGGGGCTGGGCATCGGGCTGTCGTTGTGCCGCACGATCATCGAGTCGCACCGCGGCCGAATCAGGGCGCAGAACCTCTACAATGGCGCTGCCATTTCCGGGTGCCGATTCAGCTTCACGTTGCCTGTTGAGCTGCCCCTGCGCAGCGATGGCGCCACCGTTCCAGCCGAGCTGGATCCGATCCCCCCCGCAACCTCACGTTAGAGCGCCCATGAGCCTGATTCCGAAACGCGGCACGGTGTATGTGGTCGATGACGACGAGGCCGTTCGAGACTCGTTGCAGTGGCTGCTCGAAGGCAAGGACTACCGCGTGAAATGCTTCGATTCGGCGGAGTCGTTCCTCTCCCGCTTCGACCCGCGCGAAGTGGCCTGCCTGATTGCCGACATCCGCATGGACGGCATGAGCGGCCTGGAACTGCAAGACCGCCTGGTCGAGCGCAAGAGCCCGCTGCCCATCGTCTTCATCACCGGCCATGGCGACGTGCCCATGGCCGTGAACACCATGAAGAAAGGCGCGATGGATTTCATCGAAAAGCCGTTCAAGGAAGACGCCCTGCTGGCTCTGGTGGAGCGCATGCTCGAATCAGCCCGCAGCGCCTTCAGCCAGCACCAAGAGCAAGCCAGCCGCGACGCCCTGCTCAGCCGCCTGACCACCCGCGAAGCGCAGGTGCTGGAGCGCATCGTGGCCGGCCGGCTGAACAAGCAGATTGCCGATGACTTGGGCATCAGTATCAAGACGGTGGAAGCGCACCGCGCCAACATCATGGAAAAACTCAACGCCAACACGGTGGCCGATCTGCTGAAGATCGCGCTGGGCGCCCAGGCCCGTTAACCACCGCGTTGAGGCACCGGTTCACCACGGGCCGCAGCGTTGCGGCCCGTTTTCATTGCTGAAGGCCCGCTCCATGGCAGCTCAACTCATCAACGGCACGGCCATCGCGCAGCAGGTGCGCCAGCAAGTGGCCTTGGATGCCCGGGCCCTGGCCGCTGCCGGCCACCCGCCCGGCCTGGCCGTGGTGCTGGTGGGCGACGACCCGGCCAGCGCGGTGTATGTGCGCAACAAGGTCAAGGCCTGCGCCGAGGCAGGCGTGTTTTCGCTGCTCGAGAAGTACGCTGAAGACTTCAGCGAAGCGGCGCTGCTGCAACGCATCGCGGCGCTGAACGCCGATGCCCGCATCCACGGCATCTTGGTGCAGATGCCGCTGCCGCGGCACATCAAGGCGCAGCGGGTGATCGAGGCCATCGCCACGCACAAAGACGTGGACGGCTTTTCCACCTTGTCCGCCGGCGAACTGATGACCGGTGCCAGCGGCTTTCGCCCGTGTACGCCGCTGGGCTGCATGGCGCTCATTCAAAGCACCGGCATCGCCTTGCGCGGCAAGCATGCGGTGGTGATCGGCCGCAGCAACACCGTGGGCAAGCCCATGGCGTTGCTGCTGCTGCAAGCGCATGCCACGGTCACCGTCTGCCACAGCGCCACGGCTGATCTGGGCGTGCACACGCGCATGGCCGATGTGCTGGTGGCCGCGGTGGGCCGGCGCAACATGGTCACGGCAGAGATGGTGAAAACCGGTGCGGTGGTGATTGACGTGGGCGTGAACCACAATGCAGCCGGCAAGCTGTGCGGCGATGTCGACTTCGACGCTGTGCGCGAAGTCGCAGCTTGGATCACGCCCATGCCGGGTGGCGTGGGGCCCATGACGATTGCCATGCTGTTGGCCAACACGATCGCAGCGGCGCGGCGCGCCGCAGGAGTTTTGCCATGAGCAACCCACTGATCTGCGAGCGCGGCCTGCCGGACATGGCCGCCGTGCAACCCGGCGATGTCGCACCGGCGCTCGACGTGCTGCTGGCCCGTGCCGAGCAGGCGCTGGAGCATGCTGTGAGCGACGAGGTGGCCGATGACGACCACGCCATTTCGGCCGTGCTTGATGTGGCCGTGGAGCGGCTGCAAGTCAGCTGGGGCACGGTGGGCCACCTGAACGAAGTGGCCGACACGCCGGCGCTGCGTGCCGCGTACAACGAAGCGTTGCCGCGGGTGACTGACTTCTTCACCCGCCTCGGTGCCGATGAGCGGCTGTTCGCCAAGTTCCGGCGCATCGCGCCCGAGCCGCTGCCGCCGGCGCGGCGCCAGGCGCTGGCCCATGCGCTGCGCGACTTCGTGCTCGGCGGTGCGCAGCTTGAAGGCGCGGCACGCGCGCGCTTCGCGCAGATCGAGGAGCGCTGTGCCGAACTCGGCCAGGCGTTCTCTGAACACGTGCTCGACGCCACCGACGCCTTCAGCGCCCTCGTTAACGACGCCGAACTTGACGGCATGGCACTTGATGTCAAACAGGCCGCGGCGCAACGCGCGCAGGCCGCTGGCCAAGCCGGTTACCTGCTCAACCTGCATGAGCCTTGCTACATACCGGTGATGCGCACGGCCAGCAACCGCGCCTTGCGCGAACGCCTGCACCGCGCCTACACCACCCGCGCCAGCGAACTCGGCCCGGCGCAGTGGGACAACTCCGCCCTGATGGCCGAGATGCTGGCGCTGCGCCACGAACAGGCGCAGTTGCTGGGCTACAGCGACTACGCGGCGCTGTCACTCGCGCCCAAGATGGCCGGCACACCCGCCAAGGCCAACACCTTCCTGGAAGACCTGGCACAGCGCGCGCGCCCGCGCGCCGTGGCCGAGCTGGCCGAGCTGCGCGCCTTTGCCGCCGCGGAGTTGAATCTGCCCGACGTGCAGGCCTGGGACCTGCCCTACGCCGCCGAGCAACTCAAGCAGGCGCGCTACGCCTTCAACAGCGAAGAGGTGAAGCAGTACTTCACCCTGCCGCGCGTGCTGGCCGGGTTGTTCGAGCTGATCGAAACCCTGTTCGACGTGCAGCTCGTGCCCGACCCCGCGCCGGCCTGGCACCCCAGCGTGAGCCGCCACGCCGTGCGCCGCGCTGGCAGCGTGCTGGGTCATGTCTACCTCGACCTGCATGCCCGCGCCGGCAAGCGTTCAGGCGCCTGGATGGACGATGCACAACAGCGTTGGCAGCGCCCGGCCGGCGGCGGCTTGCAGTTGCCCGTGGCCCACCTGGTGTGCAACTTTGCTCAGGGCTTGGGCGAGCAGCCGGCGCTGCTCAGCCATGACGACGTGGTGACGCTATTCCATGAGTTCGGCCACGGTCTGCAGCACTTGCTCACGCAGGTGGACGAACTGGCGGTGTCGGGCATTGCCGGCGTGGAGTGGGACGCGGTGGAACTGCCCAGCCAGTTCATGGAAAACTTCTGCTGGGAATGGCCCGTGTTGCAGCGCCTGACCGCGCATGTGCACACCGGCGCGCCGCTGCCGCGTGAGCTGTTCGACAAGATGCTGGCGGCGAAGAACTTCCACAGCGCGCTGGGCCTGCTGCGCCAGGTCGAGCGAGCCCTGGTCGACCTGGCCTTGCACAGCGCGCCGGCTGCCACACAAAGCATCGCCGCCATCGATGCGGCGGTGCGCCAGCGCATCGGCGTGGCCCCGGTGGCGCCGTTCAACCGCTTCCTGCACGGTTTTTCGCACATCTTCGACGGCGGCTACGCCGCGGGCTATTACAGCTACGCCTGGGCCGAGGTGCTGTCGGCCGATGCCTTTGCCGCCTTCACCGCAGCCGGCGTGCTGCACGCGCCCACCGGAGCGCGGTTTCGCCAAGCCATTCTGGAAACCGGCGGCAGCCGCAGCGCCATGGCCAGCTTCATGGCCTTCAAAGGCCGTGAACCAAGTATCGATGCCTTGCTGGCCAGCAGCGGGCTGGCTTGATGAGGCACGCCGGCTTGGGTTAGATTCCAAGCTCAGGCCGTCCTGTGCGGCGGCCCGTTAGCGTGCAGCCCATGACCCACCTTGCCCTGTTCACCCCGCAGTCAGGCCTGCGCTTGGCCGCCGCGGCGCTGGTTTGCTTGTGTGGTGCCAGCCAGGCGCAGTACAAGGTGGTGGGCGCCGATGGCCGCATCACTTACACCGACCGGCCACCCGTGGGCGACACCGCCAAGGTCAGCGCCTTGAAGACGGGTGATGCGCGCGCGGCTAGCACCTCGGCACCCTTGCCGCTTGAGCTGCGCCAGATCGCGCTGCGCTACCCCGTCACGCTGTACAGCAGCGCCGATTGCACGCCATGTGAAGCCGGCCGCGAATGGCTCATGCAGCGCGGCGTGCCATACAGCGAAAAGCGCATCAGCAGCGACGAAGACGGCGCCGCGCTGCAACGCCTGGTCGGCGCGCGCACCGTGCCCTCGCTGACCATCGGCAGCCAAGCCCTGCGCGGCCTGGCGCCCGCGGAATGGGCAAGCTACATCGACGCCGCCGGTTACCCGCGCGAATCGCGCCTGCCCCAAGGCTGGCAGCCACCGACTGCGACGCCGCTGGTGGCACGCGTTGAGCCCAAACCGGCGCCTGCAGCGGCGCCAGTGGCCGCCGCGCCGCCGCCACGCGCTCCCGATGCGCCGGTGGAGAAGCCGACGGGGTTGCGCTTTTAAGCTTCGGCCAGCTTCATCTTGCGGGTCAGCCACGAGCCCGCCCCCAGCGCCGTGCCGAAGAACCAGAACAGCGCGGCCGCGCCCACAGCCGCGCCGGCCACGCCAAAGAGCAGCGGCATCAAGGTGCTGGAGCCGTTCATCACCATCGAACGCAACGCGATGGCCTGGCCATGGCGGTGCGGCGGTGCCAGGTCGTGCAAGGTGGACATGATCATCGGCTGCACCGAGCCCATGGCCAGCCCCATGGCCAGCGCGCAGCACACCATGCGCCAGGGCGTGGTGGCAAAGGGGTAGGTCAGCATCACCAGGCCGGTGGCCAACATGGCGCCACCGAGTACGGCACTGCGTTCAATGCGGTGCGCCAGCAGCGGCACCACCAGGCGCACGCCGCTCACCGCCAGCGTGAAGCTGCCCAGCACCAGGCCGATGCTGCTGGCGCTGAAGCCGTATTCATGGCCCAGGATCGGCACGGCAAAGGTGTGCACGTCCCAGGCTGACGAGAGCAACCAGTTCACGCTCATCAGGCGGCGCATGCCGGGGGCGTTGAACAAGTCCCATGCCGTCTGGCTTTTGCCCAATTCGCCCGGCTCGCTCGGTGGCGCGCGCGGCGCGCGGCGCGGCACCTGGCGCGCCGCCCACCAGCACACCAGCGGCAACAGCGCCAGCGCGACATAGGCCCAGCCGAAGCCAAAGGCGTCGATCACGAAGCCGGCCATCACCGGCCCCACCACGTTCGAAAGCGATGGCGCCACGCCCAGCCAGCTGAACACGCGCACGCGCTCGGTGGCGTCGCGCGCGGTGGCGCCCGCGGTGTGCTGGGTGGCGATCTGGATGACGTTGGCGCCCGAGCCCGCCAACAGCGCAGACAACCCCAGCAAGCCAAAGCGCCAGGGCTGCGGCACCAGGGTGCTTAAACCCGCCAGCAAGGCCCCGACCACGGCCGCGATGATGGCCAGTTGCACCGGCCGGTGGTAGCCCAGCCGGTCTGCCATGCGCCCGGCGGGCAAGGCGATCAGCACCGGCGCGGCGGCATACAGCGCCAGCATCATGCCCACGCTGAGCGCGCTTTGGCCGTCGCGCAAGGCCTGCAAGGGCGCGGCCATGCGCACGCCGGCCATGGTGGCGTGCACGCCCACCTGGCCCACGATCAAGGCCAGCAGAACACGGCTGAAACCTTGCTTGGCGTTCGGTTCAACCGTCATCGGGGCTTTCGTCCACGCCGTCAGGCAGTTCATCGTCCAGCCCCGGCAGCAGCTCGCGCGAGCGCTGCGCGGGCAGGGACTCCACATGCTTCAATTCACGCCCCATCACTCGCGCGCGCCGCTCGGCCAGGCTGATGGTGTTGCTGGCTTCGTCGAGCTTCTTGCGCGTCTTGGCCAGGATGGCGCCGAACTGGGTGAATTCGGTCTTCACCGCCCCCAGCACCTCCCACACCTCGGCGCTGCGCTTTTCCAGCGCCAGGGTGCGAAAACCCATCTGCAGGCTCGACAACATCGCCAGCAAGGTGGTGGGGCCGGCCAGCATCACGCGGTGTTCGCGCTGCATCGCCTCCACCAAGCCCGGGCGGCGCAAGGCCTCGGCATACAAGCCTTCGGTAGGCACGAACAGGATGGCGAAATCGGTGGTGTGCGGCGCGGCCAGGTATTTCTCTTTGATCGTTCTGGCCTCAAGACGCAAGCGGGTGTCGATGGCCTTGGCGGCGGCTTCGGCCGCCGGCGCATCGGCCAGGTCTTGCGCTTGCTGCAAGCGCTCGTAATCTTCTCGCGGAAACTTCGCGTCGATGGGCAACCACAGGCCGCCGTCGGCGTCGTTGCGGCCTGGCAGGCGAATGGCGAATTCCACCCGGGCGCCACTGCCGGGAACGGTTTCCACGTTGCGTTCATATTGCGTGGCGGTGAACACCTGTTCGAGCAGGCCTTGCAACTGCACCTCGCCAAACGTTCCACGTGACTTGACGTTGGTGAGCACCCGGTTGAGCGAGCCCACGTCGCGCGCCAGGTTCTGCATCTCGCCCAGGCCGCGGTGCACTTGCTCCAGCCGCTCGGCCACTTGCTTGAAGCTTTCGCCCAGGCGTTGCTCCAGCGTGGCGTGGAGCTTTTCGTCCACCGTGGCACGCATTTGTTCGAGCTTGCGTTCGTTGCCTTCTTGCAAGGCCACCAGGCGCTGCTCCACCGCCAGGCGCACGTCGCTCATGCGGCGCTCGTTGGCTTCGGTCAGCGCGCGCAACTGTTCAGCCAGGTTCTCGCCCAGGCGCAGCAGGCTCTGGTTCATCTGCCCTTGCAGCGCGCCAAGCTGGGTGCGAAAGCTGTCGATCTGCTCGTTCTGCGTGCGCGCCACGTCACCGGCCTGGTTGAGCAGGCTTTGCTGGAACAGGCTCAAGCTGCCGGCCAATTCCTGGCGCGTGCCGCGGGCGCTCTCCAGCACCTCGCGGCGGACTTCACGCTCGACGTGCGCAGACTGCTCGGTGGCCTTGAGTTGCAGCGCCTCGAAGGCGCGCTGGTCGGGCCGACGCAGCGCCAGCCACAACAGCAAGACCACCGCAAGCAGCAACATCACCACCACTGCCAACACGATCCACGGAACCCAGGGCGCCCAGAGCGCCAACGTTGCCCATTGCGTCATGCAGGCATTGTCTCAGCCACCTGTTGCGCCGGCCCCTCAGCTCTTGCATTGAATCGTGGCCTGGGCCTGCACGGCGTCGCCCGCGCCGATGAAGTCTTGCGCCTGCGCCACGCGCTTGAGCAGCGGGTTGTCTTCCAACTCGGCGCGCTGCGTGCTGTGCCACTGGCGCAGCACCTGGTAGCCCGTGGGGCACAGGCGCGTGGCTTCGATCTTCAACTGCGCCAGCGTGCGGCTGCGCAACTCATACGCCGGCGGCTGGTCCGCCGTGCCCAGGCTGCGCACGTTCACCTGTGCGCAGGCAACCAGGGCCAGCGCCACCATGCCGGTAAGAAGCGTGGTCTTCATCACGCCATTCTTGGCCCGATGCCGCACCGCCAAGGCCAAGAGAAACGCCGCAAAGCCGGCGCTGTGCTCAGCGCGCCACCAATACCTGCGGGTTCAATGCCGTGGGCGGGCGGCCGGCCTGGGCGCCGAGCCCCAGCGCGGCAATCAGGTTCGCGGCGGCCAGCTTCGCCATCGCCCGCCGCGTGGGCAGGCTGGCGCTGGCGATGTGCGGGGTGAGCACCACGTTGGGCAGTGCCAACAAGGCCGGCAGCACGGCCGGCTCGCCTTCGAACACATCGAGCCCGGCCGCGGCAAGGGCGCCGGCGCGCAGCGCCGCGGCCAGGGCAGCGTCGTCAACGATGCCGCCGCGGGCGATGTTGGTCAGCGTGGCCGTGGGCTTCATGCGCGCCAGTTCCGCCGCGCCAATGAGGTGCTGCGCCGCCGGGGTGTACGGCAACACCAGCACCAGGTGGTCGGCCTGCGCTAACAGCTCATTGAAGCTGACAAGTCGCGCCTGCAAGGGCGCTTCCACCTCGGCCGCCAGGCGCGAGCGGTTGTGGTAGATCACCCGCATGCCGAAGCCCAACGCACCGCGCCGGGCAATGGCCTGGCCGATGCGCCCCATGCCCAGCACGCCCAGCGTGGCGCCGTGCACGTCGGCGCCGGCAAACAGGTCGTGGCTCCATTTCGTCCACTTGCCGGCGCGCAAGAATCGCTCGCTCTCGGCCATGCGCCGCGCCGTGGCCATCATCAGCGCGAAGCCGAAGTCAGCCGTGGTTTCGGTCAGCACGTCGGGTGCGTTGCTCACCAGCACGCCACGTGCGGTGCAGGCCGGCAGGTCGATGTTGTTGTAGCCCACGGCCATGGAACACACGGCACGCAGTTGCGGGCAGGCTTGCAGCAGTGCGGCGTCGATGCGCTCGCCACTGGTGACGAAGACGCCGGCCTTGCCCTGCAGGCGGCGGATCAGCTCGGGCTGCTCCCAGACATCGTCCTGCGCATTGGCCTCGACGTCGAAGTGTTCGCGCAGCGCAGCCAGCACTTCGGGAAACACGCCGCGTGCCACCAGCACCGCGGGCTTGGTTGAGCTTGGGGTCGACTCGTTGTTCATTTGGGTTGCACCTGCACAGACGGCGCCGCGCTGCCCTTGAGTGTGCTGCCAGGGTGAAAGCCGATCACGGCCAGCATCACGAAGAATCCCACCACATACGCCACGGCAATGAACCAGCCGTGGCGCAACCATTGGCCCACTGACCGCGCCTCGGGGTACATGTTGGCCAGGGCCACGCCCGCGGAGGAGCCAAACCAGATCATCGAGCCGCCGAAGCCCACCGCGTAGGCCAGAAAGCCCCAGTCGTAGCCGCCTTGCTTGAGTGCCAACGCGGTGAGCGGGATGTTGTCGAACACCGCCGACAAAAACCCCAGGCCCAGCGCTGTGGGCCACGAGGCGGAGGGCAAATGCTCCACCGGCATCATCGAGGCGCACAACACCAGCGATAACAGGAACACCGAGCCCTTGAACGCACCGGGCAGCAAGCTCCAATCGGGTTTGCGCACCGCCATGCCGAGCAACACAGCCGCCCACACGGCCAGGCCCAGGAAAGGCAGGCTGTCGGCCTGCGCCGTGAAGCGGGTGTTGACGACCACGTTGACCACCACCGCCGCAGTCAGGATGAAGGCCACGACACCCACCCGGGCCCAGTCGATGCGCACACCAGCCGTTTCATCGCGCTGGATCGGCGAATAGGCCTGCTGCTGCAGCGCGGCCGGCACACCGAATATCAGCAGTGCCACCACGGCGCCAATGTAGGCCTCCAGCACCTCAGCCGGGCCGACACCGGCAATCCACATCATGGTGGTGGTGGTGTCGCCCACCACGCTACCAGCCCCCCCGGCATTGGACGCGGCCACGATGGCCGCCAGGTAACCGATGTGCACCTTGGCGCGAAACACGGTGTGGGCGATGGCCCCGCCGATCATCGCCGCGGCGATGTTGTCCAGGAACGACGACAACACGAATACCAGCACCAGCAGCACGAAACAGCCCTTCCAGTCGTCGGGCAGGTAGCGCGGCAGCACCGCAGGTACCTGGCTTTCCTCGAAGTGCTTGGCCAGCAACGCAAAGCCCAGCAGCAGCAGCAGCAGGTTGCTCAACACCACCCATTCATGCTCCAGGTGACCCATGAAGCCGGCCACGCCAGCGCCCGCCTTGAACGGCGACAGGGTGACCTTGTACAGCGCGATCACGATCGCCCCGCCCAGGGCGATGGGCAAGGTGGAATGGTGGAACAAGGCCACGCCCGCCAGCACCACGGCGAACATGAAGAATTCCAGCGGGATGCCGCCCAGCGTGGGGCCGGCAAAGGCGGTGTTCGTCGCCAGCGCAGGCAGCGGGCTGGCCAAGGTCAGCAGCGCAGCGGCGCGGCACAGCGTGGCGGTTCTTGTTTTCATCGACAAAGCTCTTGTTGGACCGGCCACGCCGGCAGCGTCATTCTAGGAATCGGGCGAAGGCGGCCACCGGCTCACGTTCGGTGACGAGGGTGTTCTCAATGGCACCCGGGTCGGCATGACCCAGCGCCATGCCGCAGACCAGCATCTCGCTGGCCGGCGCACCGATGTGTTCCATGATGATTCGGTGATAAGGCGTGAAAGCGGCCTGCGGGCAGGTGTGCAGGCCGCGCGCGCGCGCCGCGATCATCACGCTTTGCAGGAACATGCCGTAGTCCATCCAGCTGCCCTGGCGCATGACGCGGCTGATGGTGAAGATCAAGCCCACCGGTGCGCCGAAGAACTCGTAGTTGCGCCGGTGCTGGGCGTGCATGCGTTGCTTGTCAGCCTTGCCGATGCCCAGCAGGCCGTACAGATCCCAACCCACCTTGCGCCGGCGCTCAAGGAATGGGCTGACCCATTCGGTGGGGTAATACGGGTACTCCTCGGCGTGGCCTTTGCCGTCGGGGTCATCGAAGGCACGCTGCAGTTTGTCTGCCAAACCCTGGCGCGCCGCGCCGGTGAGCACCGTTACCAGCCAGGGCTGCGTGTTCGTGCCGGATGGCGCCCGCGACGCCACGCGCAGGATGTCTTCAATGTCGGCCCGCAGCACGGGCGTGGGCAGGAACGCGCGGATCGACTGGCGGCTGGTCAAGGCGGCGTCGACCGCGGCTTGCGTGTCGG
>JANMYI010000382.1:0-1532 GCA_031381955.1 Burkholderiales bacterium | reverse complement strand
CCAGCGCGCCGCCGCCCGCACCGGCGGCGCCACCGAGCGTGCAGCGCCCGCGCGTGGCCACCGCGGCGGCGCTGCCGGCTTCAGCCGCGCAAGGCGCGCAGCGGCGCCCCGCCGTGGCCGAGGCAGCGCCCGCGCCGCCCGAGCCCAGCCCCACACCCGTTCCCGCACCCGTGCCCGACGCCTTGGCCCAGGCCGTTCCCGAGCCCGCGCCGACTCCCGCAAACGAACTGGCCGCTGCGGCGCTTGCCACACCGGAGGCCGCTTCGGCCGCCTCGGCCGCCGCAGCCGGCGAGCCGCCGCTGGCGGCGTCGCCACCCGTGCCGGCCTTGGCGCCGCTGGCCGCTGCGCAAGGCTTTGAATGGCCACCCTCCACGCGCCTGAGCTATCAATTGCGTGGCAATTTCCGTGGTGAAGTGCAAGGCACGGCGCAAGTGGATTGGCTGCGCAGCGGCGCGCGCTACCAGGTGCATCTTGATGTGCGGGTGGGTCCCAACTTTGCGCCGCTGGTGAGCCGGCGCATGAGCAGCGACGGCGAATTGAGCCCCGAGGGCCTGCGCCCGCAGCGCTACGAAGAAGAGACGCGCCAGGTGTTGCGCGAGCCGCGCCGGCGCAGCATCACGTTCAGCGACACACGCATCGTGTTGCCCGGCGGCAAGGAGCACGAGCGCCTGGCCGGCGTGCAAGACAGTGCCAGCCAGTTCGTGCAGCTCACCTACCTGTTCACGCTCAAACCCGAGCTGCTGCAACCGGGCCGCTCGCTCGAAGTGCCGTTGGCGCTACCAAGCAATGTCGACCGTTGGGTCTACGACGTGCTGGCGCGCGAGGTGTTGGACACGCCCATGGGCCCGATTGAAACCTTTCACGTCAAGCCGCGGCGCGACACGCGCCCGGGGGGCGACCTGGTGGCCGAGGTCTGGTTTGCGCCGTCGCTGCAATACCTGCCCGTGCGCATCAAGATCAAGCAAGACGCCGAGACTTTTGTTGACCTGATGCTGCAACGCGCACCGCAGCAGGCGCAAAAGGAATAGCTCAGCCGCGCTCGAAGTGACGCGCGGCATCGTCTGCCGCGGCCTGCGCGCCGCGCGCGTTGGCGAAGATGCTGCGCGCCAGCCCCCTGAAAGGTGATTTTGTGTACGCCAACGCCATGGCGGGCTGCAGTTGGCCGCCGCCATGCCGATAGCCTGGGTTGCGCCGGCCACCGCGGGCCGGCATATCGGCGCCCTGCGCCATAACCAGGTTCCGCGTGACCCTTCATCAGAACACCAAGATCTTCGTTGCCGGCCACCGCGGCATGGTCGGCAGCGCCCTGGTGCGCCGGCTGCGCGCCGGTGGCCACACCAACCTGCTGCTGCGCGGCCGCACTGAACTGGACCTGTGCAACCAGGCCGCCGTGCATGAATTCCTGGCGCGCGAGCAGCCCGGCTATATCTTCATCGCCGCGGCCAAGGTCGGCGGCATCCTGGCCAACGACCGCTTGCGCGCCGACTTCATCCACGACAACCTGATGATCGAGGCCAACCTCATCCACGGCG
>JANMYI010000559.1:0-7606 GCA_031381955.1 Burkholderiales bacterium | reverse complement strand
TACCCGTCGATGAAGCGGCTGGGCTACAGCGATGTGTTGGCCACCGGCGTGATTGCCGCGGGCGGGACGCTGGGAATCATGATCCCGCCATCGACCATCATGGTGATCTACGGCATCATCACCGAGACCAACATCGGCAAGCTGTTCGCCGCCGGAGGGATACCGGGGCTGATGACCGGTGCCGTGTTGATGTGCGGGGTCTGGTTCATGACCCGGATCGACCCCGAGCATGCGCCGCCGGGCGAGCGCAGCACCTGGCCGCAGCGCTGGCGCGCGCTGCGCGGCATCTGGGGCGTGGCGCTGCTGGTGGTGGTGGTGCTGGGCGGCATTTATGGCGGCGTGTTCACGGCCACTGAAGGCGCGGGCATCGGCGCATCAGGCGCGTTCTTCTTTGCGCTGGCGCGCGGCGTGTTGAGCTGGAAGACCTTGATGGATGTGCTGGTTGAAAGCACGCGCACCACGGCGATGTTGTTCACGATCTTGATCGCGGCGATGCTGTTCTCGTCGTTCGTCAACTTCACCACCATGCCGAACGACCTGAAGGAGTGGATCCTGCACCTGGGCCTGAGCCCGCTGATGGTGGTGGGCGCGATGATGGTGATCTACGTGTTGCTGGGCACCATCATGGAGGAACTCTCGATGGTGCTGCTGACCATTCCGGTGTTCTTCCCCATCGTCACGCAGCTCGGTTTCGACCCGGTGTGGTTCGGCGTGCTGATCGTGCTGGTGGTTCAGATCGGGCTGATCTCACCGCCCGTGGGCATGAACCTGTTCGTGCTCAACTCGTTGCTCAAAGACGTGAGCCTGCCGCAGATATTTCGCGGCGTGTGGCTGTTCGTGGTGGTGCTGGTGGTGGCGCTGGGCCTATGCCTGGAGTTTCAATGGCTGGCCTTGTGGCTGCCCAGCTTCATGAAGTAGCGCGCAGTGCGGCGCGGCCAGGCCGCAGCCGGCGCAGCACGCGCCAGCCGAGCAGTGCGAAGATGATGGCGGCGTACACCGCCACTTCAGCAAAGTTGCTCTTGGCCGCGCGCATCCAGAAGAAGTGCAGCAAGCCGAGCAGGGCAATCACATAAACCAGGCGGTGCAAGGCCTGCCATCGCTTCACGCCCAGGGTGCGGACGGCGCGGTTGAACGAAGTGGCCGCCAATAACAGCAGGCACACCAGGCCTGAGGTGGCGACCAGGATGAACGGGCGCTTGGCGATGTCGCGCACGATGTCATCCACCTCGAACCCCATGTCTAGCCAGGCGTAGCACAGGAAGTGCAGCACGGCGTAGAAGAAGGCATACAGGCCCAGCATGCGCCGGTAGCGCAGCAGCATCGGCCAGGCCAGGTGCACGCGCAGCGGCGTCACGGCCAATGTGAGGCACACGAAACGCAAGACCCAGTCACCCGTGCCGCGAATCAAGGCTTCGGCGGGGTTAGCGCCCAGGGTATTCAACACTGCGCCGGCCAGCAGCCACAGGCCCGGCAGCAAGGCCAGCGCGAACGCGGCGGGCTTGGCGGCCGGGTGGGCCAGCAGCTTGTTCATGGCCACTGCGGTCAGTAGAGCTTCTTCAGGTCCATGCCCGCATAGAGCTGGCCCACCTGGGCCTCATAGCCGTTGAACATGAGCGTGGCACGGCGCTTGGCCAGCAGGCCGTCGTCGCCAATGCGCCGTTCGGTGGCCTGGCTCCAGCGCGGGTGGTCGACCTGCGGGTTGACGTTGGAATAGAAGCCGTATTCGCTGGGTGCGGCCTGTTCCCAGCTCGTCCTGGGTTGCTGCGCGGTGAAGCGGATGCGCACGATGGACTTGCCTGATTTGAAGCCGTACTTCCACGGCACCACCAACCGCACCGGCGCGCCGTTCTGGTTGGGCAGCACTTCGCCGTACAAGCCAAAGGCCAGCAGCGCCAACGGGTGCAGGGCTTCATCCAGTCGCAGGCCTTCCAAGTAAGGCCAATCAAGCGAGGATGAACGCAAGCCGGGCATCTGCGCCTTGTCGGCCAGCGTCACGAACTGCACGAACTTGGCGTTGCCGTTGGGCTCGGCCTTTTTGATCAGCTCGGCCAACGAGTAGCCCAGCCACGGAATCACCATCGACCAACCTTCGACGCAGCGCAGGCGGTAGATGCGCTCTTCCATCGGCTTGAGTTTGAGCAGTGCGTCAATGTCATAGGTGCCCGGCTTGTTGCATTCGCCTTCCACCGCCACCGCCCACGGCCGCGTCTTCAGGCTGCCGGCGTGGCGCGCCGGGTCGGCCTTGTCGGTGCCGAATTCGTAGAAGTTGTTGTAGGTGGTCACGTCTTGGTACGAGGTGAGTTTTTCCATCGTCATGGCGCCGGCCAGCGTGCTTTTGCTGCCGGGCAAGGTTGCCAACTTGCCGGGTGCAGCGGCTTGGGCCAGCGCGTCGCGTGGGGCCCACGTGGCCAGGGCCGTGCCCAGGCCCGCCGCAGCCAGTTGCTTGAGCAGCGCGCGGCGCTGCGCGTAAACCGCCGGCGGGGTGATGTCCGATGCAACGGGGTGTTTGGAACCCCGGTCACGATGAAAGTGCATGCTGCCTCCTGCTGCGCGTGGATGAGGGTCGTGCGGGATGCGCAGACCTTACTGCATGGCCGATCCAGTCGTGAAAAAGCCGGTTCAGGAACCGGCTTGTCGGGAGCGTACAGGAGCACGCGGCTTTAGCGCAGCCCGGCCATGTAGTCGCTCACGGCCTTGATTTCGCGGTCGCTCATGCGTGCCGCGACAGCCACCATTTGCGGCGCGTTGGCGCGCTGGCCGCCACGGAAGGCGAGCAATTGGGCTTCAGCGTAGTCGGCATGCTGCCCTGCCACGCGCGGGTATTGCGCCGGCATGCCCGAGCCCGCTGGCCCGTGGCAGCCCGAGCAGGCCGGCACGGCTTTATCAGCAATGCCGGCGCGGTAGATTTTCTCGCCCAGCTTGACCAGGTCTTTCTGCTTGGCAAAGCCGGGCTTGGCTTGCTTGGCAGCGTAGAAGGTCGAGACGTTGAGCATGTCGGTATCGCTCAGGGTGGCGGCAAAGCCTTTCATGATCGGGTTGTTGCGCTTGCCGGACTTGAACTCAGCCAATTGCTTGGCCAAGTATTCCGGATGCTGGCCCTGCAGGATCGGGTTCGCCGGGCTGCCGCGGCTGCCGTCGGCCGTGTGGCAGGCGGCGCAGACTTGGGTGGACAGATCCTGCCCCTTGGCCAGATCGGCCTTCTTGACGGCGGCGCCTTCAGCGGCGAGGGCAGGGCCGCACAGCGCGGTGGCGAGCAGCAGGGAAATCAGGGCAAGGGGCGACTTCATGTCGGGGCCTTCGTTGAACACATTGTTGATGCGGGAGATTCGTGCGGGTAGGTTCGTGCGGGCAGATTCAGTTGTGCCGGATCAAACCCGACGATTTTACAATGCTTCATGACAACACTCTCCACCGCACCTGGCGCCAACCTGAGCCCAGCCTTGAACCCGGCGCGTGAAGCGCTGGCCTGGACGCACACCGCGCGCTTCCTGACCACCGCTGCCAAGCTCGACCAACTGCCGCAAACCGAGCTGCCCGAGATCGCGTTCGTGGGCCGCAGCAACGCCGGCAAGTCCACCGCCATCAACCGCCTGGCACAACAAAAGCGCCTGGCTTTTGCCTCGCGCACGCCGGGGCGCACGCAGCACATCAACCTGTTCGAACTCGGCCCCAAAGACGCCGCCGACACCTTGTTTGCTGACCTTCCCGGCTACGGTTATGCCGCCGTGGAGCGCCAGGCCAAGCTGCGCTGGCAAGAGGTGATGGCGCAGTACCTGGTGCTGCGGCGCAGCCTGTGCGGTGTGGTGGTGATGATCGATTCACGCCACGGCTGCACGCCGCTCGATCTGCGCTTGCTGGAACTGCTGGCGCCGCGCGTGGTGAACGGCTCAGTGCGGTTGTTGGTGCTGCTGACCAAGAGCGACAAGCTGTCCAAGAACGAGGCTGCCAAGTCGCTGGCGGCCACGCAAGCCGTGCTGGCTGGGTTCAGCTCCGAAGAAGCAGACATCGGCATTTGTTTGTTCTCGGCGTTGTCGGGCGCGGGCGTGGGCGATGCCGCGCAGGCGCTGCACGCCTGGACCCGCCCGGCCGCGCATGACTGAAACGTCGCCTGGCCTCCCAAGCCGGTGGTTGCGGCGGCTGATATGAAACGTTGCTTGAGACTTCAAGGCCGGCCGATGAACAGCACGACGCCGGCCGAACCACCGGGTGCATAGGTCAAGCCCAGGTACAGCGGGCCGATGCCGGTGTCGGCGCCCAGGAACAGGCTGGCGCCTTTACGCAAGTCGCTCAGCCTGATCTGGCTGCGCTGCTCCCACACGTTGCCGGCTTCGAATGTTGCGCCGACGAAGAAGCCGCGCGTGAGCACCGGCGCCGTGGGCAGGCGGCGATACCAGGTCAGCCGGGTGAACAGCAACTGGTTGCCGTAAAGCTGGCCGCTTTGGTAGCCCGACAGGTTGTGAAACCCGCCCAAGGGGTAGCGGCCCAGCAATACGCTGCCCTGTTGCTGCGAAAGTTGCAGCGCAGCGTGCGCGGCAAAGGTGTCAGCACCGACGCTGTGCACGTAGCTGCCCTGGGCCTCCAGCCGGAAGAAAGACTCTTCGAGCGTGCCGCTGCGCCGCCCGCCATGGGCCTCGGCTTCGGCGCGGTAACCCGCTTGCGGGAACGAGGCGAAGTCGAGCTGATCAATCACAACTCGCGCGCGCAGGCCGGTTTCGTAGTTCAGTTCGACCACGCGCGCCCCGGTGTAGTCGGCCCCCAGCAAGTGTGGGCTGGTGCGCAGAATGGTTTGCGCCACCCCCACGCGCAGCTCGCCCAGCGCGGCCCAGGGTTGGCCGATGTCCAAGCCGACACGCGACTGGGTGCGGTTGAACTGCGCTTGTTCCGTGCCGTCTAGCGGCGAAAACAGCGCCACACGCCGCTGCTCCAGGTTCGCCCAGGCGGAGGCAAACCAGTCGTTGACCAAGCCGAGCGTCCAATTCAAGGGGTGGTAAAGCTCGGTGCTCAGTGCCGGCACCTCGCCGAGTTGCAGGCGGTTGCGCCATTCGGTGCCATTGGCAGTGAGCCAATGCCGGTTGTGGCTGAGCTTCAGATTGAAGGCGCTGCGTCCGGCGAAGTCGGTTGACAAGTCCAGCCCCACGCGCAGGTAGTTCGGCCCCCAGCGCTTGTCTTCCAGTTCGAAGACCAGGCCCTCGCCCTGCTCGCGCCGCTGCAGGCTGTAGTTGGTGCGCGAATAGTCACCGCTGGCCGCCAGGTGGCGCGTGTCGCGTTCAGCGCGCTGCACATCAAAGGGCTGGCCGGGTTGGGTTTCAAGTTGCGCGGCGATGCGCTTTGGGTTGGTGACCGTGCTGCCAGTGAAATCAACAAACGCCAGCGCCGGTTGGGGGCCCTGCCAGCTGCGGCGCGCTTGCTGCTCGGCGGCATACGCTGCGGGGGTCAGCGCCAGCGCCTGCAACGTTTGGCGCATGCCGGTGGCAGCCTCCTCGCCCAAGCCAATGAGCCGGCTGGCCTGTTCAAAATCGCTCGCCGCCAGCGTGCCCAGTTGCGGTTGGATCAACAGGTCGCTGCCGCGCAGGCTGGCCAGGCTGCGGCGTACGTTTTGCTCGGTGAGGATGTTGACCATCTGCGCCGTGAGGCCGATCACCGAGCCCAGCGTGTCGCGCGCGGCCAGCGGCGTACCCACGTTGACGACAATTACCACGTCGGCACCCATGGCGCGCGCCACATCCACCGGCACGTTGTTGACCAAACCGCCATCACCCAGCAACCGCCCTTGCCATTCAGTGGGCGCAAACAGGCCCGGCACGCTCATGCTGGAACGCAGGGCCAGGGCCAGGTCACCATCGCTGAGCACCACGGCGTCACCCGACTCCATGTCGGTGGCCAAGGCGCGAAACGGAATCGGCAGTTTGTCGAACTGCGTCACCTGCCGCGCCGGCAGAGTGAAGCGGCGCAGCATGGTTTCGAGTTCGCGGCTCGACACCGCCGCCTGCGGTGTGCGCAACTCGCCGTTGCGCACGCCGAGCTCGAGCACGCTGGCGATGTCGTAGTCTTCTTCCTTGCGCCGCTGCGACAGCAGCTTGCGGTCAACCCGCGTGGCAAACACATCGGCCCAGCGGACACGGCCAAGTTCGGCCTCGATCTGTGCCGCGCTCATGCCGCTGGCGTACAGGCCGCCGACGATGGCGCCCATCGAGGTGCCGGCAATCAGGTCGATGGGCACGCGCTCGCGTTCCAGCACCTTCAGCACGCCGACATGCGCCAGCCCGCGCGCGCCACCACCTGAAAGCACCAGCCCAATCTTCGGCCGCGCGGCGCTGGCTGGGGCACCGCCTTCGGCTTGCGCCCACGCCGCTCCGGCGCACAGCCAGGCGATGGAAAACAGGGCTGCGTGCAGGGGGTGCGTGCGCATGGGGCCGCGATTATCGAGGCCGACCCTGCCGGATTCACACAACGAAAAAGCCCGCGGCTTGCGCACGCGGGCTTCGAGTCCAGCCAGGGCCTTGGGTCTCAAGGGTTGAGACCGCGGGCGGACATCACATGTCCATGCCGCCCATGCCGCCCATGCCACCCATGCCGCCACCGCCGGTCATCGGGGTTTCGTCTTTCGGGGCTTCGGCCACCATGCACTCGGTGGTGAGCATCAAGCCCGCCACGGAGGCTGCGTTTTGCAGCGCGGTGCGGGTGACCTTGGTCGGGTCGAGGATGCCCATTTCGATCATGTCGCCATAGGTGCCGTTGGCCGCGTTGTAGCCGTAGTTGCCCTTGCCTTCGAGCACCTTGTTCACCACCACGCTGGGCTCGTCGCCGGCATTGGCCACGATCTCGCGCAGCGGCTGTTCAATGGCGCGCATGACGATCTTCACGCCAGCTTCCTGGTCGTGGTTGTCGGCCTTCACCGTGCCGCACGCGGCGCGGGCGCGCAGGTAGGCCACGCCACCGCCAGCGACGATGCCTTCTTCCACCGCAGCACGGGTGGCATGCAGGGCGTCTTCAACGCGGGCCTTCTTTTCCTTCATCTCGACTTCAGTGGCCGCGCCAACCTTGATGACGGCCACGCCACCGGCCAGCTTGGCCACGCGCTCTTGCAGCTTTTCGCGGTCGTAGTCGCTGGTGGCTTCTTCGATCTGGATGCGGATTTGCTTGACGCGCGCTTCGATGTCAGCGCCCGCGCCCGCGCCGTCGATCAGCGTGGTGTTTTCCTTGCCGCATTCGACACGCTTGGCTTGGCCCAAATCAGCCAACGTGACCTTCTCAAGCGTCATGCCGGTTTCTTCAGCCACGACCTTGCCGCCGGTGAGGATGGCGATGTCTTCCAGCATGGCCTTGCGGCGGTCACCAAAGCCCGGCGCCTTGACGGCCACGACCTTCAGGATGCCGCGGATGGTGTTGACCACCAAGGTGGCCAGCGCTTCGCCTTCGACTTCCTCGGCGACGATCAGCAGCGGACGGCCGCTCTTGGCGACTTGCTCCAGCGTGGGCAGCAGGTCACGGATGTTGCTGATCTTCTTGTCGAAGAGCAGCACTAACGGGTTCTCGAGGATCGCCGACTGCTTCTCGGGATTGTTGATGAAGTAGGGCGACAGGTAGCCGCGGTCGAACTGCATGC
>JANMYI010000547.1:0-4324 GCA_031381955.1 Burkholderiales bacterium | reverse complement strand
CTCAGCCTGGCCTACATGCTGGCCACCCACGCCGTGCTCAAGGGTGGGGCGGTGCAGGTGGCGCAGCTGTTCGAGCCCTTGCGCGGGCCGCCTGCGCGGCGCAAGAGCCTGCTGCAACTTTGCGGCCTGTACGCCGTGCTCATGCTGCTCATCATGCTGCTGGGCGACGCGATTGACGGCGGTGCCTTCAACAAGCTGCAAGTGCTGATGGCCAAGGGCGAGGCGGCGCGCGCCCAGGTTAACGAGCTGCTGGCCGACCCGAGCTTGGCCAATGGCATCGCCACGCGGCTGCTGCTGATCGGCCTGTTGTCGGTGCCGTTCTGGCACGCCCCGTCTTTGGTGTTCTGGGGCGGGCAAGGCGTGGCGCAGTCGCTGTTTTCCAGCACCCTGGCGTTGTGGCGCAACCGCGGCGCCGTGGCGCTGTATTCATTGGCCTTCATGGCCGCCATCTTGTCGAGCAGCCTGGTGCTGGGCACGCTGCTCACCTTGGTGGGCGTGCCGCAACTCGCCGGCCTGCTGGCGGTGCCGGCGGGCCTGGTGTTTTCAGCCGTGTTCTACACCTCGCTGTGGCACGTGTTCAAAGACAGCTTTGGCGTGGAGGCTGAGAGCGAGGTTTCCTAGCTAGGAGCCTGTCGGGCTCCTAGGGATAGGCGCGCGCGCTATCGACCCATAGAGTGAATCAAGCGCGGCAGCTGCCATGCTTATCCTCCAGGCTCCCTTTCGAGGCCCACCCATGAGATTCAGCATTGCGGCATTGGCCGCGGCGGCGACGCTGGCGATCCCGACGGCGCAAGCTGCCTTGGCGCTCACCCCTGCTGGCGTGAACGCCGGCTTCACTCTGACCACCTTTGTGGGTGGCTACGGCACCAGCAACTACGGCCCCATCGCGCAAGGCATCTTGCCAAACGGCAATGTGATCAGCGGCAGCGCGCTCGACCTCAGGATCTACGTCTTCAAAGACCTGGACAACCAAACCCTGGGCAGCGCCCTTTCCGCCACGCCTTACACCTGCCAAACCTCCAATTGCAACTGGGCCATGGCGACGGTGGGCGGCGCGGTATATGGGGCGCAATTGTTCGGTGGCACCTATTCCAAGTTCGCGGCCGACGGCAGTTTCAGCGTCATCGCCGGCTTGCAGGCCCAGGGCCTGACGGGCTACCTGGGCATGTGGGGCAACCCCACCAATGGCACCTTGGTGGCCACGTCGAACAAGGGGTTGGTGGAAATCAACCCGGTGGCCGCCACGTTCAGGGTCATCAATGCCGGGGCGTTTGGTGATGGCGTGTCGGTGTCGCCGGATGGCAAGGTCGCCTATGTGGCTAACGGCAGCATCTTTGCTTACGACATCGCCAGCGGCGCGCAACTGGCTGCCTACAGCGGCCAGGGCCGTGGGCCAGACGGCACGGGTGTGATCACCGGCGGGCTGTACAACGGCAACATCATCGTCAACAACAACGATGGCACGGTGGGCATGATCGACCCCACTGTCGGCACCCAGCTGATCATCGCCAGTGGCGGCACCCGTGGCGACTTTGTTTCACCTGACATCAACAACGGCACGCTGTTCCTCTCGGAATTAGGCCTGGTAGCGCGCCTGTCTTGCGGCGAAGATTGCAGTATTGGCGGTCCGCCGCCCGTGCCTGGCATCCCCGAACCTTCCACCTATGCCCTGATGGCCTTGGGCTTGGCGGGCGTGGCTTTCGCCACGCGGCGCCGCAAGAGCTGAGCCATCGCCCCAGGCCCACCCGCCATGCGGGCGCGCCTGCTCAACTGATCGGCGTGAGCTTGGCAATGCCCAGGTCCAGCCACTTCAATCCATAGCGGCCGAAGTTGATTTGGGCGCGCTTGTCGGGCCCGCGGCCTTCGAGCGTGAGCACCACGCCTTCGCCGAACTTGTTGTGGAACACGCTCTGGCCGGTGCGCAGGCCGCCGGGTGCCTCGCGCGGCTCGAATGGCGCAGGCGGAGGCGGCGGCGCAGCGGCTGTCGCGCGCGCCGGCACATTGCCCGCCCCAACGATCGAGCCCAAACCCGTGCCACGCGACCAGGCGTCGCTGTAGGCCCGGGCGTGGCCGGAGCCGAAGGCGGAATTCTTCGGCGTCAGCCATTTCAAGCTCTCCTCAGGCAGTTCGTCCAAGAACCGGCTCTTCACGTTGTAGCGCGTCTGCCCATGCAGCATGCGCGTTTGGCTGAGGCTCAAATACAAACGCCGGCGTGCGCGGGTGATGGCCACGTACATCAGCCGGCGCTCTTCTTCCAGCCCTTCCACGCTGGACAGGGAGTTTTCGTGCGGGAACAAGTGCTCTTCCACGCCGGTGATGAACACGGCGTCGAACTCCAAGCCCTTGGCGGCGTGCACCGTCATCAGTTGCACCGCGTCTTGCCCGGCCTGGGCCTGGTTGTCGCCGGCCTCCAGCGCCGCGTGGGTGAGAAAAGCCGCCAGCGGCGACATGATCTCGCCCGACTCCGGGTCGGGCGAGGCGTTGTCGCGCTGCTCATCCACCGTGAGCGCGACCGCGTCCTTGCCAAAGCCTTCCTGGGTGACGAAGCCCTCCGCCGCGTTGACCAGCTCTTCCAGGTTTTCAACCCGGTCCGTGCCATCGCGTTCGGCGCGGTAGTGCGCCAGCAGGCCAGAGGCATCGAGCATGTGCGCAATGATCTCGCGCAGCGTCAGGCCCTGGGTCTTGCTCCTTAACGTATCAAGCAAGCCAACAAACGCCTGCAAATTCGCGCCGCCTTTGGCCGGCACCGCGTCCACGCTCTGGGCCAGGCTGCGGCCGCTTGCGCGCGCCGCGTCTTGCAGCTTTTCAGTCGTGCCCGCGCCGATGCCGCGCGTAGGGAAGTTCACCACGCGCAGAAAGCTGGTGTCATCGTTCGGGTTCTCCAGCAGGCGCAAATACGCCAGCGCATGCTTGATCTCAGCGCGTTCAAAAAAGCGCAGGCCGCCATACACCCGGTACGGCACACCGGCGTTGAACAGCGCACTTTCAATCACCCGCGACTGCGCATTGCTGCGATACAGCACCGCCGTCTGCACGCGTGGCGTGCCCTGCCGGTGCAGGCTCTGTGCTTCCTCCAGCAGCCACTGCGCCTCGGCAAAGTCGCTCGGTGCTTCGAACACGCGAAGCAGTTCCCCCGCACCTGCATCGGTGCGCAGGTTCTTGCCCAGGCGCCGGGTGTTGTGGGCGATCAGCGCATTGGCCGAATCGAGGATGTGGCCGAACGAGCGGTAGTTCTGTTCGAGCTTGATGACGCGGGCGACGTGAAACTCGCGCTCGAAATCTGCCATGTTGCCGACCTTGGCGCCGCGGAAAGCGTAGATGCTTTGGTCGTCGTCGCCCACCGCGAACACGCCTTGATCGAGGCGCCCAGGCGGGGGGGCAAACATCTTCAACCACAGGTACTGCAGGCGGTTGGTGTCTTGAAACTCATCCACCAGCACATGGCGAAAGCGGTGCTGGTAGTGCTCGCGCAGGGCGTCGTTGTCGCGCAGTTGCTCATAGGTGCGCAACATCAGCTCGGCGAAGTCGACCACGCCTTCACGCTGGCATTGGTCTTCATAGGCCTGGTACACCTCCACCATCTTTCGCGTGTGCTCGTCGCGCAGCGGCACGTCGCGCGGGCGCATGCCTTCCTCCTTGCTGCCAGCGATGAAGTAGTACACCTGCTTGGGCGCAAAACGCTCTTCATCGAGGTTCATGGCCTTGACGATGCGCTTGACCGCGCTCTGCGAATCCTGCGCATCCAGCACCTGAAAGCCCTGCGGCAGGCTGCACAGCTTCCAGTGCGTGCGCAAGAAGCGGTGGCACAGGCCGTGGAAGGTGCCGATCCACATGCCACGCACGGCCACCGGCAGCATCAGGCCCAGGCGGTGCAGCATCTCCTTGGCCGCCTTGTTGGTGAAGGTCACGGCCAGCACGCCGCCGGGAGAAACCTGGCCGGTCTGCATCAGCCAGGCGATGCGCGTGGTGAGCACCCTGGTTTTGCCCGAGCCGGCACCGGCCAGGATGAGTGCGGCCTGAGCCGGCAGCGTGACGGCGGCCAGTTGTTCGGGGTTGAGGTTCTTGAGCAGGCCGGCTGCGCCTTCATGTGGGTTCATCCAGTGATTTTAGGAGCCTGTCGGGTTTTGGGTCGGGCCCGCGCCGAGGTGAGTGGCCGTGCCAAGCTAGGCGCCAGCGAGGCGTGTGGCGGGGCCACACAACGAGCTGGCAACGACGCCTGGCACTGCAACTCATCTCGGCCCTTCGGGTTGGGCCTGCAAAGAGGCTGAGCCGTCGTTGCAAAGCCTCGCTGCGCCACCCGGCACAGCTGCGTTTTGCGCCTAGC
>JANMYI010000546.1:0-2285 GCA_031381955.1 Burkholderiales bacterium | reverse complement strand
CGGCCGCGCTGGGCAGCATGGCGCCGCTCATGCGCTCGTTTTGCAGGCGCAGCATGATGATCACGTCGGCGCCCTTGATGCCTTCGGCCATGTCGTGGCACACGCGCACGCCCATGGCCTGCAAGTCGGCCGGCACCAGGGTCTTGGGGCCCACGGCGCGGATCTCGGCCACGCCCAGCGTGGTGAGCGCATGGATATCAGAGCGCGCCACGCGCGAATGCACGATGTCGCCCACGATGGCCACCACCAGCCCCGAAAAGCCCTTCTTGTAGTGGCGGATGGTGTACATGTCCAGCAGCCCCTGCGTGGGGTGGGCATGGCGGCCATCGCCCGCGTTCACCACGTGCACGTGCGGCGCGCAGTGTTGGGCGATGAGGTAGGGCGCGCCGCTTTCGCTGTGCCGCACCACGAACATGTCGGCATGCATGGCCGACAGGTTGGCAATGGTGTCGAGCAGGCTTTCGCCCTTGGCCGCGCTGGAGCGCGCAATGTCCAGGTTGATGACATCGGCGCTCAGCCGCTTGGCCGCGATCTCGAACGTGGTGCGGGTGCGCGTGCTGTTCTCGAAGAACAGGTTGAACACGCTCTTGCCGCGCAGCAGCGGCACCTTCTTCACATCGCGGTCGTTCACGCTGAGGAAGGTGCCGGCGGTGTCGAGGATGTGGGTGAGCACTGCCTGGGGCAGGCCTTCGATGGACAGCAGGTGGATCAGCTCACCATGCGCGTTGAGCTGCGGGTTGCGGCGGGCGAGCATCAATCAGAACTCAGTCACGGCAAACGTTAATCGTTCATCGGGCGTTCGCGTCAAGCGCAACTTCTTGCTGGCCGGCAGCACCAAGCGCGCGGCAGCCAGGTCGGCCTGGATCGGAAGCTCGCGCCCGCCACGGTCGACCAGCACGGCCAGGCTGACGCTGGCCGGGCGGCCGAAGTCATACAGCTCATTGACCACGGCGCGGATGGTGCGCCCGGTGTACAGCACATCGTCGATGAGCACGATGTGGCGGCCATCGATGTCGAAAGGCAGCTTGGTGGCGTCGGTGCTGGCGGCCAGGCCGCGGGAGTTGAAGTCATCGCGGTGCAGCGAGCTGGAAATGACGCCGGCGCTGCCAGGCAGGTTCAAGTCAGCCTGCAAGCGCTCGGCCAACCACGCGCCGCCCGACCAGATGCCCACCAGCGCGCTGTCAGGCTTGAGCAACGCGCGCAGGCCTTCGCGCAATTGCACATACAGGGCCTCGGCATCGAGCAGCAGCTCACTCATCTTTGGCCTCGCGGAAGTACTGTTCCAGGATCAACGCCGCCGCGGCGGCGTCCAGATCCGCCGCGCCTTGCTCGCGCGCCGCCGTGGTGGTGTAGCGCTCGTCCACCGCGTGCACCGGCAGCTTGAAGCGGCCGTGCAACTGGCGCGCAAAGCGCTCGGCGCGGCGGGTGTTTTCATGCGCGGCGCCATCGGGATGGCGCGGCACGCCCACCACCAACGCAGCGGGCTGCCATTCCTTGAGCAGGCTGGCGATGGCGGCGAAGCGGGCTTCGCCTTCGGTGGCCACGGTGGTCAGCGCCTGCGCCGTGCGCAGCAGGGTGTTGCCGCAGGCCACACCCACGCGGCGGGCACCGAAATCAAAGGCCAGGAAGGTTTGCGGCAGCGCAGGCGCGGGCATGGCCAACATCAGGCGTGCCCCGCCTCCTGGGACAGCATCAGCGGGTCGAACCCCAGCAGCGACACCGCACGGCCGTAGCGCCGCTCGACCGGGGTGTCGAAGATGATCTGCGGGTCGGCATCCACCGTCAGCCAGCCGTTGCGCTTGAGTTCGTCTTCGAGCTGTCCCGCGCCCCAGCCGCTGTAGCCCAGGGTGATGAGCACCCGGCTTGGGCCGGTGCCGCCGGACAGCGCTTCAAGCACATCTTTGCTGGTGGTCATTTGCAGGCCGCCGGGCACGCACAGCGTGGAGCTATAGGGCTCGCTGGCTTCGCCCATGCGTTCATGCAGCACGAAGCCGCGTTCGGTCTGCACCGGGCCGCCGTAGTACACGGGCTGCTCGGCCAGCTCTTCGCGGTCCAGACTCAACTCGACCTTGTCGAACAAGTTCTTCAGCTTGATGTCGATGGGCTTGTTGATCACCAGGCCGAGCGCGCCTTTTTCGGTGTGCTCGCACAGGTAGATCACCGACCCTGCGAAGGTGTCGCCCGCCAGGCCCGGCATGGCGATCAGGAACTGGTTCGTCAGGTTGATGCTGGCCGTGGACATGCGGCGCATTTTATTCATGCGGCAGACTCGGCCGGATGCATGC
>JANMYI010000541.1:0-2769 GCA_031381955.1 Burkholderiales bacterium | reverse complement strand
GCTGATGTAGAGGATGGAACAACCCTCGGCAGCGAGCTGGCGCAAAGTGACGAACAGCGTTTCCACCGCCTGCGGCGTCAGCACCGAGGTGGGCTCGTCCAGGATCAGCAGTTGCGGCTTTGTCAGCAGCGCGCGCACGATCTCCACCCGCTGGCGCTCACCCACCGACAGCGTGTGCACCGGGCGCAGCGGGTCCACCGCCAGGCCATAGGTGCCCGAGACCTCGGTGATGCGGCTGATCACCTGGGCCAGCGGCAGTGATTTGTCCAGGCCCAGCCAGACGTTTTCGGCCGCCGTCAGCGTGTCGAACAGCGAAAAATGCTGGAACACCATCGCAATGCCCAGCGCCCGTGCCTGCTGCGGGTTTTGGATCTGCACCGGCTGGCCGTTCCACAGGATCCGGCCCTCGTCGGGCCGCACTGCGCCGTAGATGATCTTCATCAGCGTGCTCTTGCCGGCGCCGTTCTCGCCCAGCACCGCATGAATCTGGCCGGGCGCCACCTGCGGCAGCGACAGGCTCTTGTCCAGCCCAAGCCACACGTTCTCGGCCGCCGTCAGCGTGTCGAACAGGCTGAAGTGCTGGTAGACCATGCTGATGCCCAAAGCGCGCGCCTGCGCCGGGCTGGCCACCGCCACGGGCTGCCCGTTCCAGCGCAGCTCGCCGGCGTCGGGCTGCACCGCGCCGTAGATGATCTTCATCAGCGTGCTCTTGCCGGCACCGTTCTCGCCCAGCACGGCATGGATTTCGCCTGGCTTGACGCGCAGGTTCACAGCATCGTTGGCGCGCACCGCGGGGTATTGCTTGCTGATCCCTTTGAGTTCCAGCCTCAGCACGGCTGGCTTTCTGCGCGTTGCGGCAGTTGCGGCTGGCCGGCGACATAGGTTTGCACCAGGTCGCGTTCATCACCCAGCATGAGCCAGGCAAAGACGCGCTCGTGCAGTGGCTGCGCCTGCTGCTGGCGCTGGCGTGCCAGGTCTGTGCTGGCCCAGCGCCACAGGCAAAGGTCGGCAATGTGGCCGGGCTCCAGGCAGCCGATCTCGGCGCCCAGGCCCAGGCTCAGTGCGGCGCCGCGGGTGGCCGTATGCAGCAACTGCCAGGCGCTCAGACGATCACCCTGCAAGGCCTGCACCTGGTAAGCCGCGGCCAAGGTGCGCTGCATCGACAAGCTGGTGCCGCCGCCCACATCGCTGGCCAGACTCACCTTGACGCCCACACGCCGCGCCTGCGCCCAATCGAACAAGCCACTGCCCAGGAAGAGGTTGGAGCTGGGGCAGTGCGCCAGTTGCGCGCCGCTGTCGCGCAGCACGGCGCGGTCGGTGTCGTCGAGCCAGATGCCATGTGCCAGCACCGAGCGTTCATTCAGCAGGCCGGCGCGGGCATACACGTCGAGGTAACTGCGTGCCTGCGGGAACAGCTCGGCCACCCAGCGCACTTCGGCCTCGTTCTCGGCCACATGCGTTTGCATGTACAGGCCCGGGTAGGCGGCCAGCAGGCGGCCGGCCATTTGCAACTGCGCCGCCGTGCTGGTGGCGGCGAAGCGCGGTGTCAGCGCGTAGGCGATGCGGCCACGGCCGTGCCAGCGTTCGATGAGCGCTATGCATTCGCGCTCGGCCTGGGCGAGGCTGGCGTCGCACAAACCGACAGGCGCATGGCGATCCATCAACACCTTGCCGGCCACGAGCCGCATGCCGCGCGCATGGGCCTGCTCGAACAGCGCCTCGCACGCAGCGGCGTGCACCGTGGGGAAGACCAGCGCCGTGGTGGTGCCGTGCGCCAACAGCGCACGCACGAACTGCTGCGCGCTGGCCTGCGCCACGGCCGGGTCGGCCAATGCCGCTTCAGCCGGGAAGGTGTAGGTGTTCAGCCAGTCGAGCAGTTGCGCGCCCCAGGAGGCGACCACCGGCATTTGCGCGCTGTGCACATGGGTGTCGATGAAGCCGGGCAGCAGCAAATGCCCGCTGCGGTCGACACAGGGCCACAGCGCGGCATCGGGCGCCTGGCGTTGCACGCTGTGGATGCGCCCGCCCTCCACCAGCAGCCAGTGCGCGGGCCGAAAGCGCACGGCAGCGTCGCTGGGCTGCGCCGCTGCGGGCTCGGCAGTGAAGTCGAGCAGGTCGGCGCAGATCGCCAGGCGGGTCATGCGCTGCGGCGTGCAGGGGTGGCGCCAGCTCTCAACACGGGCTGGCGCCGAGCCATTGCGGCCAGTGCTGCGTTATTTGCCCGTGGGCACCTTGCCTTCAACACCCTTGATGTAGAAGTTGATGCCGCTCATGAACTTGTCGTCGGCGATGGTGCCGGCGGCCACGGCTTCCTTGCCGTCGCTGCCCATGATCGGGCCTTTCCAGATGGCAAAGCTGCCGTCCTTCAGGCCGGCCCTCACCGCGTCGACCTTGGCCTTGGCTGCGGCCGGCACCTTGTCGCTGACGCTCACGATGTCGATCGCGCCTTCCTTCACGCCCCACCAGGTGTGGCCGCCGCCGGCCCACTTGCCGTCGAGCGCTTCGCGCGTGGCCTTGATGTAGTACGGCGCCCAGTTGATGATGGCGCTGGCCAGGTGCGCCTCGGGCGAATAGGCCGTCATGTCGCTGTCCCAGCCGAATGCGAACTTCTTGTTCTTGCCCGCGGTTTGCAGCACGGCCGAGGAGTCGGTGTTCTGGAACAAAACGTCGGCGCCACCGTTGATCAGGCTTTGCGCGGCCTCGGTTTCCTTGGGTGGGTTGAACCATTCGTTCACCCACACCACCTTGGTCTTGACCTTTGGGTTGACG
>JANMYI010000507.1:0-7181 GCA_031381955.1 Burkholderiales bacterium | reverse complement strand
GTGACCACGTAGATCGGCGTTTCGAGCTCACGCGAGCGCTGCGTCACCAGCGCAGCGAAGGCGCGTGCTTCGTCGTAGTAGTGGCTCATCTGGGCCCGCACCGTGGCGCGGCGCACAGCCGCCTCGTCACCATCAGCCTGGGCCGCGGCCAACGCCTGCGCGGCCTGCTGCGGCGGCATGATGCGCGCGCTGCCGAACATGACGATGGTGCTCTCAATGCCCAGGCGCTTTTGCACCATGTCGGGCTTGAGCAATTCAAGCTGCATGCGCACGGGGCGCAGTTCGTCGCGCAGCAGGAATTCATTGTCGGCAAAGGCCAGTTTGTAGGCGCTGGCGGGGCCGCTGTAGCGGCCCGCGGGCGGTGCGGAATGGGCGTCTTCCTCGGCCGTGGGGAAGTTGCGCGCGGTCAGCGTCTGGCGAAGGTCCATGAGGGCGTGTTGAATTGAAAAGCGATGAGCATACGCTCGCGGTTGGCGTGCTCGCGCAGTAGCATGATGTGGCCGATTGAAGGAACACAACATGAATGCGTTCAAGCAGTTGCTCAAGACCGCCAACCACCAGCCGCCCATCGGCACTTGGGTCATGTCGGCCAGCGCCCTGGTGGCTGAAGCGGTGGGCATGGCCGGGTTCGACTGGGGCGTGCTCGACATGGAACACACGCCGCTCGATCAGATGGACTTGCTGCATCTGTTGCAAGCCGTGGGCAACACGCGCATGGCGCCGTTGGTGCGCCTGCCGTGGAACGACACGGTGATGGTCAAGCGCGTGCTCGACGCCGGCGCGCAAACGCTGATCTTCCCCTTCGTGCAAAACGCCGGTGAAGCGGCGCACGCGGTGGCGGCCACGCGCTTCCCGCCTGAAGGCCGGCGCGGCATGGCCAGCATGAGCCGCGGCTCGCGCTTTGGCACGGTGCCCGATTACTTCAAAACAGCCAACCGCGACATGGGCGTGGTGCTGCAACTCGAAACGCCGCAAGCGCTGGAGCAAATTGAAGCCATCGCGGCCGTGCCCGGCGTGGATGCGCTGTTCATCGGCCCGGGCGATCTTTCCGGCGCCATGGGCCTAGCCGGCCAACCCACTCATCCTTCGGTGATGGCAGCGTTGGCTGACGGCGCGTTGCGCTGCCGGGCGCTGAACATGCCGGTGGGCACGGTGGGCGGCACGCCGGAAGTCGTGGCGCAATACCGCGCCATGGGCTTCAGCTTCATCGCCATCGCCTCAGACCTGGGCTTGTTGATGCGCGCTGCCCAGGGCGCGGTGAAGGCCTTGCGCACGCAGGAAGGCGGGCCCGGGCATGTGCACACGCTGGCCGGGGGCACGCGCACCGAGGTGGCGAACTGAGGTGCCCGGGCGGCAAGTCGATTCAACCGTTAGCGCTGCCCACACACCGCGCAGTGCACCTGGCGCTGCATGCGCACTTCGTTCCATTCCATGCGCCGGACATCGAGCATCTGCAAGCGCCCCACCAGCGGGCTGCCCACGCCGGCCAGCAGCTTCAGCGCCTCGGCCGCCTGCATGCTGCCGATGATGCCCACCAGCGGCGCGAACACGCCCATGGTGGCGCAGCGCGTTTCCTCGAACGTTGCTTCGGGCGGGAAGACGCAGGCGTAGCAGGGCGCATCGGCCTGGCGTGTGTCGTACACCGAAATCTGCGCATCAAAGCCGATGGCTGCACCGGAAACGAGCGGCCGACGGTGCTTCACGCAGGCCGCGTTCACGGTGTGGCGGGTGGCGAAGTTGTCGCTGCAATCGAGCACCACATCGGCCGCTGCAACCAGCTCATCGAGCAGCGCCGCATCCGCCCGCTGCTGCAACGCTTGCACGGTCACGTCGGGGTTGATGGCGTGGATGCTGGCGCGCGCTGAATCCACTTTGGGCCAGCCTACCGTGGCCAGCTTGTGGGCAATTTGGCGCTGCAAGTTGGTGCTGTCCACCGTGTCGTGGTCGACGAGGGTGATGCGGCCCACGCCCGCGCTGCCCAGGAACAGCGCCACCGGCGAGCCCAGGCCGCCAGCGCCGATGACCAGGGCGTGCGCGGCGAGGAGTTTTTCCTGCCCCTCGATGCCGATGTCATCGAGCAGGATGTGGCGCGAATAGCGCAGCAACTGGTCGTCGTTCATGGCCACGAGCATAGCCTTGGCGCGGCCATGAAAAAGGCCCGCACGCGGCGGGCCTTTCGGGTTGGCGCCAAGCTGCTCAGTTCGTGTCGGCCTCGGCCTTGCGCTCGACACTCGTCTTGCTCACCATCACCGGGCGCTTGCTCAAATGGTTCAGCGCTTGCGCCAACTGAAAGTCTTCGCTGCTGCCAAATTCAGGCAACGGCTTGGGCGCTTCTTTCTGCTGCGCGTACTGCTCTTCGAGCTTTTTGCGCGCTTCATCGCGCGCCTTGGTGCGGGCTTCGTCTTTTTTCTCGTCGTTGCCGGTGAGGTGCTTTTCCAGGTCGGCCTCGCGCATGCGCAGCGCGGCGAAGACGTTGCCTTCGGCGGTTTCATCGAGCCACAAGTCGGGCACGATGCCCTTGGCCTGGATCGAGCGCCCGCCCGGCGTGAAGTAGCGCGCGGTGGTGATCTTCAACGCCGTTTCGGCTGACAGCGGCCGCACGGTTTGCACCGAGCCCTTGCCGAAGGTTTGCGCGCCCATGATGGTGGCGCGCTTGTGGTCTTGCAGCGCACCGGCCACGATCTCGCTGGCCGAGGCCGAGCCTTCATTCACCAGCACCACCAACGGCACGGTCTTCACCCCGGCCGGCAGGCGGCGGATCGGGTCGCCCGCACCGCGGCGCGCGTAGAACTCGGGCGCGGCCTTGTAGGTGGCTTTCGAGTCAGCGATCTGGCCGTTGGTGGTGACCACCACGGCATCTGCCGGCAGGAAGGCCGCCGAAATGGCCACGGCGCCGTCGAGCACGCCGCCGGGGTCGTTGCGCAAGTCGAGCACCAGGCCCTTGAGGTTGGGTTCGGCCTTGTAGATTTCTTCGAGCTTGCGCGCGAAATCTTCCACCGTGCGTTCCTGGAACTGGCTCACGCGCAGCCAGGCGTAGCCGGGCTCGACGATCTTGGAGCGCACGCTTTGCACGCGGATTTCCTCGCGCATGATGGTCACCGGGAAGCTGCGGCTTTCGTTCTTGCGAAAGATGGTCAGCGTGACCTTGGTGTTGGGCTCGCCGCGCATGCGCTTGACCGCCTGATCCATGCTCATGCCCTTGACAGGCGTGTCGTCGATGCGGGTGATCAGGTCGCCGGCCTTGATCTGGGCGCGAAACGCGGGCGAGCCTTCGATCGGCGACACCACCTTCACCAGGCCGTCTTCCATGCCGATTTCAATGCCCACGCCGACAAAACGCCCGCCGGTTTGTTCGCGGAATTCCTTGAAGGTCTGTTTGTCGAGGTATTGCGAGTGCGGGTCCAGGCCCGCCACCATGCCCGAAATGGCGTCGCCGATGAGTTTTTTCTCATCCACCGGCTCAACGTAATCGCTTTTAACCATGCCGAACACGGCGGCCAGTTGCTGCAGTTCTTCAAGCGGCAGCGGCGACAGTGAGCCGCGCGCAAAGGCTTGCAGTTGCATCGTGGCCAGGGCCCCGGCCAGGACGCCCGCGCCCAGAATACCGGCCATTTTCAGTTTGTTGCCCATATCGCCTCGCTGCTTGGCAGTGAATACTTGATCGGCCAGTATAAAACCAGGCCCGGTTGCGGCACTGTCAACCCGCGGTAAAGATGCACGGCAAGCCAGGGCTTGGCGAACTTGCGCTTGGGGCCCGAGCCGCTCAAGGCGCTTCGCGGGCGAATGTCACCACATGGTCGACCTCGGGGCGGATGCCGATCCATTCACCCACCTGATGGTCGTGGTGTGACGGCACGTGCACTAGCACCTGCTCGCCGCTGTGCAGGCGTAGCGTGTAGAGGAACTCCGAGCCGCGAAAGGCCTTGCGCTCGATGCAGGCCTTCACGGGCGAAGCATCGTCGTGCACGATGTCGTCGGCGCGAAGCAGCACGTCGCACTCGCCGCCCGGGTAGGCGCTGGGCAGTGGGCATTCGTCCATTTCGGTCAATTCGCCCAAGGGCGTGAGCACCACCGGGCCGCTGGCACGCTGCTCGATGCGCGCGGGCGCAAACACGCCGTGGCCGATGAACCCCGCCACGAAGCGGCTGGCCGGGCGGTGGTACAGGGTGTAGGCGTCGCCCCATTGTTCGAGGCGGCCGTGGTCCATGATGCCGATCACGTCGCCCAGCGCAAATGCTTCCATCTGGTCGTGCGTGACAAACAGCGCCGTGGTGCCGGTACTTTGCAGGATGCCGCGCACGTCGTGCAGCAGGCGTTCGCGCAGGTCGATGTCCAGGCTCGAAAACGGCTCATCGAGCAACAGCAGGCGCGGCTGCGGCGCCAGCGCCCTGGCCAGCGCCACGCGCTGCTGCTGCCCGCCCGAAAGCTGGTGCGGCGCGCGCGCCTCGGCGTGGCCCAGGCCCACCAGGTCGAGCATCTCGGCCACGCGCGCCTGGCGCTGTGCGCGCGGCAGGTGCTGCAGGCCGAAGGCGATGTTGTTGGCCACGCTCAGGTGCGGGAACAGCGCGTAATCTTGAAACACCATGCCGATGCGGCGCGCCTCGGCCGGCACATGGGTGCGGCTGGCGGCATCGCTGAGCACCACGCCATCCATGCGGATGCTGCCGGCACTGATGCGCTCCAGCCCCGCCACGGCGCGCAGCAGCGAGGTCTTGCCGCAGCCCGAAGGCCCGATCAACACCCCGATCTGCCCCGCCGCCAGGCCCAGGCTGGCCCCTTGCACGGCCAGGCGTTCACCGGCGCCGGGGTAGCGCAGGCCCACCATGTCGAGGCTCAGGAACATGCACCTATCATAGCCACGGTAATGACAATGAGGATTATTCGCATTCGCGTTGCCCAGCCCGCCGCGCTGCTCAAATGGGGGGCACTTCGCGCATGCGCCGGCTGCTGACCCTGGTGTGCCTGCTGCTGGCCCTGCCAGTGGCCAGCGTGCTGCTGTCGTGGTTGGCGCTCGATGCGCAGGCGTTGGCCACGCTGCGCCACCTGGCCGGCACGGTGCTGGCCGACTATGCCGTGCAGTCGGCCCTGCTGGCCGTGGCGGTGGGCGTGGGCGTGATGGTGCTGGGTGCCGCCACCGCGGTGGCCGTGACCTTGTTCGACTTCCCTGGCCGGCGCCACTTTGAATGGGCCTTGCTCCTGCCGCTGGCCATGCCGGCCTACGTGCTGGCCTACGCATGGACCGACGCCTTGCAATACAGCGGCCCGTTGCAACGTGGCTTGCGTCAAACGTTAAACATGCAAGGCGCGCTGTGGCCTGACGTGCGCAGCCTGGGCGGCGCAGCGCTGCTGTTCGTGCTCTGCCTGTACCCGTACGTCTACCTGTTGGCCCGCACTGCGCTGGGCGAGCGCGCGGTGCAGATGATGGAAGCCGCGCGCATGCTCGGCGCCGGCATGCGCCGCCGGTTGTTCGAAGTGGCGTTGCCGCTGGCCCGCCCGGCGCTGGCCGCCGGCACCGCGCTGGCGCTGATGGAGACGCTGGCCGACTACGGCGTGGGTTCGTACTTCGGCCTGAGCACCTTCACCACCGGCATCTACAAGGCCTGGCTGGTGCTGAACGACGGCATGGCCGCGGCGCAATTGGCATCGCTGTTGCTGCTCGTGGTGGCGGCGCTGCTGGCGGTGGAGCGCATGGCGCAGCGGCGCATGCGATTCGCCAACCGGCGCGCCCAATCCAACCCCGAGCAGGCCCGCGTGCGCCACTTGCGTGGCCGCGCAGCCGTGGCGGCGTGGTGGCTGTGTGCCACACCCATCTTGCTGGGCTTTGTGCTGCCGGTGGCGTGGCTGTGCTGGCTGCTGTGGCAAGAGGCAGGCAACCCGGATACCGGCCTGCCCTGGGCGCGCTTTGCCGGCTGGGCGGCCGCCAGCTTTGGCCTGGCCGCCCTGGCCGCGCTGCTGGCCGCAGGCCTGGCCTTGGCCATCGGCGGCGCGTTGCGCCTTCGGGGCGGTGCGCGCGCCGGGCCCTTGCAATGGGCAGCACAGCTCGTCACCCTGGGCTACGCCGTGCCTGGCGCCGTGGTGGCCGTGGGCATCTTGCTGCCCCTGGGTTGGGTGCAGGCTCGCTGGCCGCAGGCGGGCCTCACGCCCTGGGTCACCGGCACGGTGCTGGGCGTGGTGTACGCCTACCTGGTGCGCTTCACCGCCGTGGCCGTGCAATCGGTGCAGGCCGGCTATTCGCGCGTGCCGGTCTCGATCGACGAAACCGCCCGCATGCTCGGCGCCGGTGAACGCCGGCTGTACAGCGAGCTGCATTTGCCCCTGCTGCGCCGCTCGGCCCTGGCCGCCATGCTGCTGGTGTTCGTGGATGTGATGAAGGAGCTGCCCGCCACCCTGGTACTGCGCCCCTTTGGCGCCGACACCCTGGCCGTGGTGGCCTACAACCTGGCGCGCGATGAACGGCTGGGTGAGGCTGCGTTGCCCTCACTGGCCATCGTGCTGGTGGGCCTGATTCCGGTGTTGATGTTGTCGCGGGCGATGCGGCAGGCTTGACTGGCTTGCTGGTTACATCGTGACAAGGAGCTTGCCGCGGAAAGTCGCGTTGAGTAAACTGGTCAGATGACTGGTCAGACAGAGGCTCCCATGCAAACCTGGCAACTGCAAGACGCGAAGGCTCGCTTCAGCGAATTCCTCGAATCCTGCATCACAGCGGGGCCGCAGATGGTCACCCGGCGCGGCGTGCAGGCGGCCGTACTGGTGCCCATCGACGAGTGGCAGCGCTTGCAGGCGGCGGCTCGCCCGTCGCTGAAGCAATTGCTTCTGGCGCCGGGCGCGCGCCTGGAAGCGCTGGTGCCGCCCCGGCCCGCCGCGCGCAGGCGACGGCCCAGCTCGCCAAGGTAGCCTGCGTGTACCTGCTCGACACCAACGTCGTTTCCGAACTGCGCCGCGCCCGGCCGCACGGTGCGGTGTTGGCTTGGTTGCAAGCGGCGAGCGACGCCGATCTGCACCTGAGTGCCGTGACGCTGGGTGAAATCCAGGCCGGTATTGAAATCACCCGCGAACAAGACCCTGCCAAGGCGAGCGAGATCGAAGCCTGGGCCGACCTCATCGCCGCGGCCTACAACGTGCTGCCCATGAGCGGCGAGGCCTTTCGCCTGTGGGCACAGCTGATGCACAGGCGTTCAGAC
>JANMYI010000480.1:0-4628 GCA_031381955.1 Burkholderiales bacterium | reverse complement strand
CACCGGCATCAAGCCGAACTTGAGCAGCGGGTCGGCCACGCCGCGCTTGAAGGCCCAGCCCAGCACCACCACCGCCACCACGCAGGTCAGCAAGAAGGCCAGCCACAGCGGCGAGCCAAGCGCGCCAAAGGCCAGCATCATGAATGCCGGCAGCATGACGAATTCGCCCTGCGCAAAGTTGACGGTGCCGCTGGCCTGCCACAGCAAGGTGAAGCCCAGCGCAGCCAGCGCATAGATGGCCCCCACGGCCATGCCTGAGAGCAACAGTTGCAGGAAGTCGGTCACCGGTGTTCGTTGAGCCAAGTTTGTTGGTGAGTCAAGCGGAAAGTGGAACACAATTCCGTGTTGGAATGCAAGCCCGGAATCTACTATGATGCCGCCGCGCCGCGCCAGCGGTCATCGCAACACATTGTTTGTCGTCACCTGTTCACCACGCACCCTGGAGACACCCCATGAAGACCCGCACCTTGCGCCACGTGGCCCTGGCCCTGGCCCTGGCCCTGCTCGGCACCGCCGCGGCGGCCCAGGCGCAAGACGTCATCAAAATCGCCGGCATCTATGAACTCTCGGGCGGCGGCGCCAGCCCCGGCACTTACTTCCGCGATGGCGTTGAACTGGCGGTTAAAGAAATCAACGTCGCCGGCGGCATTTTGGGCAAGAAGATCGTCAGCACCGCGGCCGACACGCAAACCCAGCCCGGCGTGGCCAAGGGCCTGGCCGCCAAAGCGGTTGACGACGGCGTGTTCGCCGTTTTCGGCCCGGTGTATTCGGGCTCGATCATGGTCAGCATGGCCGAAACAAGGCGCGGTGAAATTCCGAACTGGACGGGTGGCGAAGCCGCCGCCATCACCCAGCAGGGCAACGGCTACATCTTCCGCACCGCATTCGGCCAGGCACATTCCATGCCCAAGCTGGCCAAGTTCATCACCGCCAAGGTCAAGACCCTGGCGGTGATTTATCAGAACAACGATTTCGGCAAGGGCGGGCGCGATGTGATGGTGAAGTTGCTGGGCGGCAGCCCGACCAAGGTGGTGGGCGAGATCGCCACCGACCCGGGCCAGATCGACTTTTCTTCCGCCGTGCTGCGCGCCAAGCAAACCAACGCCGATGCCTTGTTCGTCTACCTCACCGAAGAAGAATCGGCGCGTGCCCTGCGCGAACTGCGCAAGCAGGGCTGGACCAAGCCCATCTATGGTGAAACGGTGCTGATCAGCCAGAAGGTGATCGAATTGGCCGGTGACGCCGCCAACGGCACGCTGGGCCATGTGGGCCTCACGGTGGATGCGCCCAGCCCCGAAATGCTGGCCTTCAAGGGCAAGTTCTACCAGGCCTACAAGTACATCCCCGACCACAACGGCATCAAGGGTTACATGGGCGTGTATTCCATGAAGGCCGCGATTGAAAAGGCCGGCAAGATTGACCGCAGGGCCGTGGCCGCGGCCATGCACGGCTTGGAGATCAAGAAGGCCAAGTACCCTGGCATCATCATGGACGTGAGCTTCGACGCCAATGGCGACCTCGACCGCGAAAGCTACATGGTGGAAGTGAAGGAAGGCCGCCAGGTCGTGACCAACGCGCTGCCGCCGCTGGGCAAGCAGTAAGTACCGCGCCGGCGTCGCCCGTGTCCGTTGTGCTGCACGGTTACAGCGGCGCCACGCAGGTGGTGTTCATCGTGGGCGACCCCATCGCGCAGGTGAAATCGCCCGCCGGCGTCACCGCCTTGCTGCAAGCGCGCGGGCAAGACGCCATCTGCGTGCCGGCCCATGTGAAGCCGGCCGAGCTGGCCGAATTCCTGCGCCTGGCCTGGCGCATGCCAAACGTTAGCGGTGTGCTCGTCACCGTGCCGCACAAGTTCGCTGCCCTGGCGGCCTGCGCCACGGCCACGGCGCGCGCCAGCTCGATCGGCGCGGCTAATGTGCTGCGCCGCGGCATGCTGGGCTGGCATGGCGACATGTGCGACGGTGAAGCCTTCGTGGCCGCCATGCGCGCGGCCGGCGCGCAGCTGGCCGGCCAACGCGCTTTGCTGGTGGGCGCAGGCGGCGCGGGGTCAGCGATTGCGCATGCGCTGGTGGATGGCGGCGTGGCCGAGCTGGCCTTGCATGATGCAGATGCGAGCCGGCGCGAAGACCTCGCTGCCAAGCTGCGCCGCTATGGCCAGGTGCCCATCAGCGCCGGCAGCACCGACCCGGCCGGCTTCACCCTGGTGTGCAACGCCACGCCCATGGGCATGCAGGTTGCTGACCCGCTGCCGGTGCAGGTGAAGCGCCTGCACGCCGACGCCTTTGTGGCCGATGTGGTGACCGTGCCTGCGGTGCCAGAGCTCATCAAAGCGGCCCGTGCGCGCGGCCTGCGCACCAGCACCGGCACCGACATGTTCGCCCAGGTGCGCGCGCTGCTGGTCGGATTCCTCCTCGACGAGAACGCCTGATGCTTCACTTGAACGACGAGCAGCGCATGCTGCTGGACACCGTGCGCCGCTTCATCCGCGAAGAGTGCAAGCCGCTGGAAGACGACATTGAAGCCACGGGCGAACTGCCGCAGGCCCAGGCGCGCGCGCTGCACGAAAAGGCCAGAGCCCTGGGCCTGTACGCGCTGAACATGCCGGCCGAACTGGGCGGCGGGGGCTTGAGCACGTTTGACCGCATCCTGTGCGAAGAGCAGTTTGGCCACTCCAGCGACATCCTCATCCGCCGCGCCTTCGGCAACCTGTACGAGCCGCTGCTCGAATGCCGCGGCGAGCAAGTCGCACGCTGGCTCAAACCAACGGTCAAGGGCGAACGCACCTGCGCCATCGCCATCACCGAGCCCGGCGCCGGCAGCGACGCGCAAGGCATCAAGACCCACGCCAAGCGCACGGCCACGGGCTGGGTGCTGAACGGCAGCAAGCACTTCATCAGCGACGGGCTGTGGAGTGACTTCTTTCTTGTCTCGGCCAAGACCGGCGACGGACAGATCTCGATGTTCATGGTCGACAAGAACCTGCCCGGTTTCACCCTGGGCCAAGACCAGAAGATGATGGGCCTGCGCGGCACACCTCACATGGAGCTGTTCTTCGACAACGTTCCACTTGAGCCACTGGCTTTGCTGGGCGCCGAAGGCCAGGGCTTCAAGCTGGCCATGGGCGCGCTGAACGTGGTGCGCTTGGCCCAGGTGGGCGCGCGCGCCGTGGGCAAGGCCAGCCATGTGCTCGAACTGATGGCCGGCTATGCCAACGAACGAAAACAGTTCGGCAAGGCCATCGGCGAGTTTCAAATGATCCAGGTCATGCTGGCCGACAGCGCCATCGAGATCAACGCTGCGCGCTTGATGGTGATGCAGGCCGCCAGCCTGATCGACCGCGGCGAAGACGCGCGCGACCTGATCGCCATGGTGAAGGTGTTCGCCGCCGAAACCTTGGGGCGTGTGGTCGACCGTGGCGTGCAGGTCTTCGGCGGCATGGGCTTTTGCAAGGAACTGCCGCTGGAGCGCTACTACCGCGATGCGCGCATCTACCGCATCTTTGATGGCACCTCTGAAATCCACCGCAGCGTGATCGCCCGCAGCGTGCTCAAGCGCGGCGCGGCGGTGTTTGACTTGCATCGCTGACCTCTCGCGCCATCATGAAATCGAAGTTCAAGTTGGCCGATGAAACCGCCGCACTGACATAGGTTTGCGCTGGGTCTGCGGCACCCATCCTCCTCGGCACCGCATCAACTTCACGTGCCTGTTACAGCGCGCGAAGTTCGAGTTGTCGCGCCGCACAATTGCTCAGGCCGCGCCTGGCCCTTCCTTCTTCGCATCGAGCTTCGCCTATGGCAAGAGGGGCAGGCCAAGCTCCTGCAGAAACTCGTTGTGCTTTGCCGTCGCCGTCCTAACCTCGCCCTCAATCCTGACCAGCTCGGCATGCGTGGCCGCAAGGTCAACCTCCGCTTCCTCCTGCGCTGTGCTGACGTACCGCGAGATGTTCAGGTTGTAGTCGTTCTCCGCAATTTCCTTCATCGACACCGGTCGGGCATAGCGGTCTTGTGGATTCCGGTGCTGGTACGTCTCGACGATTCGCGTGATGTGCTCTTCGGTCAGTTGGTTCTGGCGCTTGCCCTTCACGAAGTGCTCGGCGGCATTGATGAAGAGCACGTCGTCCGGCTTCTTGCACTTCTTCAGCACGAGGATGCAGACCGGAATGCCCGTTGAATAGAACAGGTTGGCCGGCAAACCGATCACGGTGTCGATGTGCCCGTCATCCAGCAACTTTCGGCGGATGCGCTCTTCTGCGCCGCCGCGAAACAGCACGCCGTGCGGCAGGATGATCGCCATCGCGCCGTCGTCCTTCAGGTAATGCAGCCCATGCAGCAGGAAGGCAAAGTCTGCCGCGCTCTTGGGTGCCACGCCGTGGTTCTTGAAGCGCATGTCCTCGCTAATCGCGTCGGTCGGCTCCCAGCGATAGCTGAACGGTGGGTTGGCCACCACCGCGTCGAACTGGGGCTTCTTCGCGGGATTCGTCTCGCGCAGAAAATCCCAGTCGTTGGTGAGCGTGTCGCCGTGGTAGATCTCGAACTCGGTGTCCTTCATCCCGTGCAGCAGCATGTTCATGCGCGCCAAGTTGTAGGTGGTAATGTTTTTCTCTACCCCGAAGATCTTGCCGATGGTGC
>JANMYI010000459.1:0-3427 GCA_031381955.1 Burkholderiales bacterium | reverse complement strand
GGCGGCAATGCCTGATACGGCCAGCAAGAATTGAGTTCAGTCGGCGGGCACCGACCGCAACGCACGTTCGCTCCGCGATGGCGACCTGATCCATTGCAGTCATGCGAAGCTCGAATTGATGGACCGCATGATGGATTTTGCCGGTTGACACACCCGAAGGCCGCATGAACGCTGGCGATTCGGATCTCACCGCCTCCGCCAAGTATTGAGTTCTTTTTACGCCGCACGCACATGAGCCACAACGCATCAAGCGGCCCGAATGCGCAGCACCAAGCCGCCCTAAAACCGCTCGCTGTACGTCACCGTCAAGCCACCCCCGCGCGGTCGGAACTGCAGGGCCGATGCGCTCGTCAGCTGCACGCGCAGCAGCCCTGATGACATGGCATTCGCGCGTTTGAATTCAGCCGGTTTGAGCTCAAGCGCCAATCGCGCCGTGTCGTTGACGGGGCCTTGCTGGTCCCGCGGCAGGTATTTGACGGCGTCGCGCTCGATGGCCAGGTAAGCGCCTCGCGTCAGTTCCGCACGCACTCCCAGTGTCGGCGTAGCGGTGCGGCGAAGCATCGTGGTGTGCATTCCCTGCGGCGGCGCGGCCAAGTCGGCACCCGCGCCCAGTTCGATCGGGCCACGCCGTAACCACCAACGCGCGCGCACACCATCAGCAGGCAGTTCAACCATGCTGTCACTTCGTGCCTGCAAGGCCGCAGGCAGTCTCTCCACTTCAACCCGTAGCGCTGAGCCCTGCGCCTGCGCCAGCATGGGCATGCTGGCCAATAAAAACAGCATCATGCGGCTCAGCCGGCCGTTCAGGCAACGCATTGGGGGCACCTTCGCCTTGCACTTGATATGGATGCAGGCAAGGTAGTGCAATTCGCCGCGGCGGGCGATGGCGCATGGCCGCTTTTTGTGTCGGCCAGCCACGGCCAAGCGTGTAGGACGACGCGACGCTATGCCGCTTGGCCCGGCCCGAATGAGCCGCCTTACTCCGCCTTGATGCCGTTGTCGCGCACCACCCTGGCCCAAACGTCCATCTGGTTCAGGATGAACTGCTGCGCCGCCTGCGGCGTGCCCGTGCGCACGTCAATGCCCTGCGCGGCCAACTTGCCGGCCACCTCAGGCGACTTGAGTGCCAGGTTGATCTCCTCGTTCATGCGCTTGATGATCTCCGGCGGCGTCTTGGCCGGCGCGAGCACGGCCCACCAGGCCGGCGCGTCGAAGCCGGCGTGGCCGCTCTCGGCCACCGTCGGCACATCTGGAAGGTTAGGCGAGCGGGCGCTGGTGGTCACCGCCAAGGCGCGCAGGCGTTTGCTTTCAATATGCGGCTTGGTGAGGAACACCGAGCCGATGGAAAGCGGCACGTGCCCGGCGATCACATCGTTCATCAGCGGGCCGCCGCCGCGGTAGGGCACGTGCACCAGGTCGAGCCCGGCGCCCTTGGCCAACAAGCTCACGGCCAGGTGGCCCAGGCTGCCCGCGCCGATGCTGCCGTAGCTCGGGCCCTTGCCGCTCTTGGCCGCGGCCACCACATCGGCAAAGGTCTTGAAGGGCGAGTCGGTGGGCGTGGCCAGCACCATGGCACCGGTGCCGAGCAAGGCCACGGCGGCCAAGTCCTTGCGCGTATCAAATGCCATGTTTGGGATCAGGCTCGGGTTCACGGCATGGGTGTCGAACACCACGGCGAAGGTGTAGCCGTCGGCCGGCGCGGCGGCCACGGCGCCGGTGCCGATGGCACCCGAGGCGCCGCCCTTGTTGTCGACCACCACCGTTTGGCCCAACTGCTGTTGCAAGGCCGGCGCCAGGATGCGTGCCACCTGGTCGACCGAGCCGCCCGGTGGGAACACGGCGATCAGCTTGATCGGCTGCTTGCCCGGCCAGGCCTGGCCCCACGCGGGCAGCGTGCTGCACAGGCCGGCCAGCAGCGCGGCGGCAGTGGCCCACTTCGATGTACTCGTTCTCATCAACGTCCTTGGTTGAACTGACAATGCAGCATGGCACATCTTCCCTACGCCGACCTGGCGCAACCCGAATTGCAACCGCTGGTGCAACGCATCACCGCCGAACGCGGCCAGGTGCTGCACCTGTACCAGATGCTGCTGCACAGCCCGCCGCTGGCCGAGGGCTGGCTGGGCTTCTTGACCAATGTGCGCCAGCACTTGCACTTGAGCGGCGCGCTGCGCGAACTGGTGATCATGCAGGTGGCGCACCTGAACGGCGCGCCCTATGAAGCCGAGCAACATGCGCCGCTGGCATTGAAGGAAGGGTGGACGCGCGCGCAACTCGATGCCCTGCCGCAGTGGGAAGCCAGCAGCGCGTTCAGCCCCGTGCAGCAGGCCGCGCTGCGCCTGGCCGACACCATGACACGCGACATCCATGTGCCGGCGCAGCAGATGCACGAGCTGCGCCAGCACTTGAGCGAGCGCGAGGTGGTGGAACTGGTGGGCACCGTGGCCGCGTACAACATGGTGTCGCGGTTCTTGGAAGCGCTGCAGATTCATTCGGGCGATGCCCGCGGCGCGGGGCCCTGATCCGGCAGGCACACCCGCCCTTTGCCGCAGGAGCGCGCCATCGCCGGTTACCGGGTCAAGCTGGGCCACATCGCCATCGCTGGCGTGGCCGATCTGCACATCCGCGCGCTGCGTGACAACCAGCAGTTCTTCGATGCCGGCGGCCTGGCCGAGGCCATCGGCATCTCGCCTTCCACCTGGCCGCTGTTCGGCCAGGTCTGGCCGTCGTCGATCGCGCTGGCGGCGTACATGGGCCAGCGCCCGGTGAGCGTGGGCGAGCGCATGCTGGAACTGGGTTGCGGCCTGGCCCTGCCCAGCCTGGTGAGCCACCGGCGCGGCGTGGATGTGACCGCCAGCGACCGCCACCCGCTGGCCGCGCGCTTCTTGCTGAAGAACCTGCGCCTGAACGGCCTGCCACCACTGCGCTATGGCCATGCCGATTGGGGTGACCGCGCCGCCGTGGCTGCGCTGCCTGGCCCGCTGGCTCACCTGGAAGTGCAAGGCCGCTTCGATTTGATCGTGGCCAGCGACGTGCTCTACGAGCGCGACGCTGACGGCGACCTGGCCGCCTTCATTGAACGCCATGCCCGGCCGCGGGCCGAGGTGTTGATTGCCGACCCCGAGCGCGGCAACCGCGCTGGGTTCAACCGGCGCATGGCCGCGCTGGGCTTCAGCCTGGAGCAACTGCGCCTGGATGCGCCGGCCGGCGCCGCCTCGCTGGCCTACAAGGGCCGCTTGCTGCGCTACCTGCGCCGCTGAACCGAGAGGTTAATTGACACAGGTGCGGTTCTTGCCCGTGCGCTTGGCTTCATAGAGCGATTCATCTGAACGCTCCAGCGCGGCTTCCAGGGTTTCGCCGCGCCGCCAGGCGGTGACGCCGGCCGAGAAGGTGATCAACACTTCCTTGCTCTCATGCATGAACAGCG
>JANMYI010000449.1:0-2285 GCA_031381955.1 Burkholderiales bacterium | reverse complement strand
CCGCCAGCGCGCGCGGCGCACGGCCGCGGTGGCGCAGCGCGCACCCAGCGCCAACGTGGCCGCGGCCTTGGCCGCCAACGTGGCGCAGCGTGCGGCAACGCCGCCAGCCCCGTCCTTTCCTGCCATGCCGGCCCTGGGCAGCGCGGCCACCAGGCCGCCCGCTGCCGCGGCCGACCGCGCCGCCGAACGAGCGGCCGAACGAGCAGACAGCAACGACCTGGAACACGCCAGCCTGCTCGCCGCGCAAGGCGAGATCGACGCCGCCATCGCCCTGCTGCGCCCGCTGGCCAGCGGGCCTCGTGCCAACCCCGCGGCGCGCACGCCGCTGGCAGATTTGTATTGGCGCCAGGCCGAACGCCTGGAGGCGCGCGGCGAACGCGGCGCCGCCATCACCGCCTTGCAGCGCTGCTTGCAACTGGTGCCGGGCCACCGGCTGGCTGCGGCGCGGTTGGTGGTGTTGCAGGGTGGCGCGCCGCGATAAGCCAAGCGCTTCAGCGCACCTGGCGCTTCAGCACTCCTTGCGTAACCTGCTGGCCAGATTGAGCGCGCTCACACGCTCAAGGCTGGCCCTGGTGTTCGCTGGATCCAGCTTCAACACATCGCCGAAAGCCTTGGCAGCCCCGCATGGGTCTTGCTGGGCTTTGCGGGCAAAGCCCAGACTCATCAGCCGCGCGATCTCGGCGTTGGGTGGTGGCGGCGGAGGCGGAGGCGGAGGCGGCGGCGGCGGCGGCGGAGGTGGTGGCGGCGGAGGCGGTGGCGCAGGTGGTGGCGACTTGCCAGGAATACGGATCGTCCGCCCCACTTCAAGCCGGCGTGGCTCGGTGATGCTGTTGTAGCGCGCCAGACCATAGAACTGGTCGCGGTCATTCATCTGCTTCTGCGCGATCGTGGCTAACGTGTCGCCGCTCAAAACCCGATAGGGGTAGGACGCAGAGCCATAGAGCTGCTGAGGATCCTCGCGCATCTGGCGCAGAAAACTCAGCGCCGCCTTGTGTTGGGGGTGACCGACGAGCACGCGTTGCAGTTCGGCCGCTGCAACCTCTTCCTTGCCCTGGTCAAGTTGAGTGCGCACGTTTTCCAGAGCCTGTCTGATCTCCAACTCTGAAATGGGAGGTGGCGGAGGTGGTGGAGGTGGGGGCGGCGGTGGAGGTGGCGGCGGGGGCGGTGGGGGTGGTGGGGGCGGCTGGGGGCATGTGACGCCTGTAGCGCCACCACATGGCTTCGGCACGCTCACCGTCTCGCAAGCCGCCAACATCCCTGCACAAACCAGCATTGCCGCCCAACACATACAAGTGCGCACCGGCTTGCGCACCAGCTTGGTCACCGGTGCGTTCACCGGTGCAAACGTGCGGGCAGGGCGCAGCAGGTTCAACATGGTCAGCCGCATTCTGATCGCATGCGCCGGTTAACGCGACCCTCCACCGGGCCAAATCCCCTCAACGTTGTTGATGACTTTTGGCGCTTGCCCGCTGGGGCGGTGCAGGCAAGCATGTTCCCTTGTCGCGTTGAACCTGATGTTTTCCGCCGCCACCACCACCCCGACCCGCGCTGCACCACCCGTCATCGCCGCGGTGGTGCAGCAGCACGCCGAAGAGGCGGCCATGCTGCGCCACATTCGCAGCGTGCTGGTGCGCGCGCCGCATGTCGGCTTGCTGCACTTGGGCCGGCTGGATGAACGCATCGCCGCCCACCTCGACGGCTTGGCCGTGGCCGGGCGCCATGGCACGGCGCTGTGTGTGGCAGCGCTGGAGCGCCCCGGCTGCGGTGAGGTCTTCGCGCTGGCCGTGCGCGCACTCGAACTGCGCGACGCCGCGTTGTGGGCGCACGCGCTGGCCTTGGTGAAAGAATTGCCGCCAGCGGCGCGCGGCGTGGCCTCGGCGCTGGGCTGGGTCTCGGCGGCGCAACTGCACGGCGTGGTGCGCCCCTTGCTCGGGCCCGGGCCCGCGGCGCAACGTGCGCTGGGCCTGGCGGCTTGCCGCATGCACCAGGTGGATCCGGGGCCAGTGCTGGCGGACGCGCTGGCCGATGTGCGTCCCCCGGTGCGCGCCGCGGCCTGGCGCGCAGCGGGTGAACTCGGCAGGGTGGATTTGCTGGGCCGCGCGCGCCAGGCCATGGGCGACGAAAGCCCCGAAGTCGTGTTGCAGGCCGGTGTGGCCGCCTGCCTGCTGGGCGACCGCCACGCTGCCCTGCAGGTACTGAATGCCGCGGCGCGGCAACCCGGCACATCAGACGACAACGCCCTGGCGCTGTGCCTCATGGCGCAGGCCTTTGATGCCGCCGGGGCG